>CAZPSY010000271.1:0-2166 GCA_964589295.1 uncultured Ignavibacteriaceae bacterium | reverse complement strand
GCAGTAACAACCCGTGGAATGAAAGAAACTGAAATGAGAAAGATTGCGGAAATAATAAACTCTGCAATAATTAATCATGAAGATGATTCGAAGCTGGAATCTCTTACTGAAGAAGTTAAGCAGCTCTGCTCCGGGTTTCCACTTTACAAAGAATTAGCATAAAGTATAAATATATTTAGTTATGCCTGCCGAAGAATTAAATCAACCTGTTAAAGAAGAACAGGATAGCGTTGAAGTTGAAATGTCTTTCCTCGATCATCTTGAGGAATTGAGATGGCGATTGATTTATGCTATAATTGGAATTGTAATTGGATCCATTGCAGCCTGGATTTTTATTGAACCGCTGGTTGAACTCGTACTACTTAAACCTGCAAGAGATTCCGGAGCTGTTCTTCAAAATTTAAGACCATTCGGGCAGTTATTTCTTTTCGTACAGGTATCCATAGTTGTAGGAATTGTTGCTACACTGCCTAATCTTTTTTACCAGCTATGGAAATTTATTTCGCCCGCACTTAAAAAGAATGAAAAAAAATATATTCTTTCAATTGTAACTTTTTCAACTCTTTGTTTTCTTGCCGGAATTGCATTTGCATATTTTGTTATGCTTCCATTAGCATTAAAATTTGCAACAGAATTCGGTACGGAAGCAATAAAAAATGAATTTGCAATAAATGAATATATGTCAATCATAATAAGCGTAATGCTTGCTGCTGGATTTGTTTTTGAGTTACCAATGATATCTTTCTTTTTAACAAAGCTTGGAATTTTAACTCCTGCTTATATGAGAAAATACCGAAGGCATGCTATTGTTGTGATATTGGTTTTAGCCGCTTTCCTAACACCTGGAGCTGATCCAGTATCGCAGATCGTACTTGCAGTTCCATTGGTTCTCTTATACGAAATAAGTATATTAATTTCAAAAATATCAGTAAAGAAAAGTTGATTAAAGAACCGCTAAAGCAAATAAGCCAGCCAATTAAACCCGAATTAGAAAAGTTCAACGAGTTGTTTAAACAATCATTGAAATCGAAAGTTGGGCTTGTTGATATGGTTGCCAAATACATCATCCGCCAGAAAGGTAAAAAGATAAGACCACTGCTGGTGCTTCTTTCTGCAAAGATTACCGGTGGTATTAACGAAAGAACTTACCGTGGTGCAGTTTTAGTTGAACTTTTACACACTGCAACTTTGGTGCACGATGATGTTGTTGATAATGCTGAAAAGAGAAGGGGAATGTGGTCCATCAACAAAGTGTTTAAGAATAAAGTTGCCGTTCTTATGGGAGATTATCTTCTCTCCCGCGGTTTAATGATTGCAGTTGATGGTAAAGATTTTGACTTCCTTGGAGTTATAACAAGTACTGTTAAACAAATGTCGGAAGGCGAACTTCTTCAAATTCAGAAAACACGAAAACTGGATATTGATGAGGAAACATATTTTAAAGTTATTTCCGCTAAAACTGCTTCACTACTGGAGACCTGCTGCCACATAGGCGCTTTAAGTGGAACTGATAACAAGGAATACCATGAAGCTATGAGAAAGTTTGGACTAAATATGGGAATGGCGTTTCAGATAAGGGATGATATTCTGGATTATGAAGGTTCAACTTCTATGATTGGCAAACCGGTGGGCGGCGATATTAAAGAAAAGAAAATTACACTTCCATTAATTTATTCACTTGACCAGGTTTCCAACGGGCAAGCTTCTGCTATAAGGAAAATAATTAAGAACGGCAGGAAGAAAGAAAACGTTAAGCAGGTTATTGAATTTGTAAGAGAGCATAAAGGAATTGATTATGCTATAGAAACTGCAAGGGGATATACGGATAAGGCAAGGGAAGCACTTAAAGTATTACCCGATTCCCAAAGTAAACTTGCTCTTGAAGCACTTGTAGATTTTGTTATAGAGCGGAAAAACTAACTGCTAACTTTAATCGCCTTTCTCTTTTTTCATCTCATCCTTAAACATAAAACCTTTTATTGGTTCTCTTAAAGTTAAAACGGGGCAGGGTGCCTTTCTTACAACTTTTTCCGCAGTGCTGCCAAATAAAATATGCTCTACACCGCTGTGCCCGTGCGTTGCAATAATAATAAGATCAATATTTTCTTCCAAAGCTGTATCTATAATTTCCAGGAATGGTTTTCCGTTTTTTAAGATGGTTTTAAC
>CAZPSY010000270.1:0-2211 GCA_964589295.1 uncultured Ignavibacteriaceae bacterium | reverse complement strand
ATGAGCTTGAACGTCGGGTGAAAGAACGAACCATAGCGTTGGAAACCAAGACAAAAAGTCTCCGGGAAATAAATACGACAATGGAAGTTTTATTAAAGAAAAGGCAACAAGATAAGACAGATTTAGAAAACGATGTATTGACAAACGCAAAAAATCTTATTGAACCATATCTTGAAAAAATCAAGAAAACTAAACCGGATAATCAGCAACTCGCTTTATTGAGCATTATAGAATACAATCTAAACGAAATTGTCTCGCCATTTACTCGAAAAATGTCTCTGAACTATTTAAACCTAACACCTACAGAAATTCAGGTAGCAAATCTATTAAGGCATGGCAGCAGTTCTAAAGAGATGGCAGAACTTATGAATTTACGCCCAAAAACGATTTACGTTCACAGAAAAAACATACGAAAAAAGCTTGGCATGGAGGACAGGAGAACAAACCTCAGGTCTCACCTTTTATCCCTTCCTTAAACTGCAAGACGAGAAAATTATTCGTCCGCCCCAAGGCTGCGAGCTTTAAATGGGTATTTTATGTACGCATATTTTTTCACATAATTAAGTATTGACTTTTGCATTTTTAACTATTATTAATTACACTTGCATTATTATCTGCTCTCCATAGGTCAACCTGCTTAATAAGCTCTGGTTTTTACTAATCTGGTTTTGGCCAGCTGCCCAAACCAGTGACCGGTTATTCAATGAACATAAAGATCCCTGAAGAACAGAAAAACTTACAACCTTTGACCGGTAATAAATTTTACGTTATCGGACCCAGAAGGATTCAAAATGAATTGATAGCCTCGCATCTGGAAAAAGAAATCGGAAACGAGTGCCTTTTGCTGGAAAATTTCAATCAAATTCCAAAAGAAAACCCCAAACCAGGCGCCCATCCGAGTCTTGTATTATGGGACTGTGTTGAAAAAGAGCTGGAAAGATTTCTTGCAGATATAGAAACCAATACCGGCCAAAAAAAATCAGCCCACCGTATCGTCTTCTTTAATGTATCAAACGGCATGGAATTTAGAAAGAAATATGCATTAAAAGGAATTTATGGCTTTTTTTATGAACATGATCCGATGGATATTTTCATTAAAGGAGTTCAGGCTGTTCTTGACGGGAAATTGTGGTTTTCCCGGGAAGTAATGTCCCAATATATTTTTAAAGATACTGACAAAGATAAATCTTCAAAGAACATCCGGGTAGAACTAACCAAAAGGCAAACCGAAATACTATCGCTGATCGCCGTGGGGGCTACAAATGAAGAGATTGCTGACAAGCTTTGCATCAGTCCTTATACCGTGAAAACTCATCTTTATAAAATTTTTAGAAAGATCAACGTACCCAATCGTGTCCAAGCATCCCTCTGGGCAGCCAAAAATCTTTAGTATCTGAACCAAGGCCCCTTAGCCAGCCCCTTCTTAAGCCCCAACAATCAAACACTTTAACACTCCGTATTATCAGGCAATTTGTTTTTAAAGATTACGAGGTATAATAAAAAAGTATTACGCTAATTTAAAAAGCGTACTACTTTTTAATTATTCTTTTTAAAATAATTTTGACAATAAAGTAGTATCAAATTTCATACTTTCGGGTGATTGACTTTCTTGACACGATAAAATATGAAATGATCAGCGTTTAAAAATTTCCAACTGATCAATGAGTTCGGTTGCCCTGATCTGATTGAACAAGAAATTTGCTTCTTTTACACTTGCCCCTCCATTGACTCAGAACCTATACAACTTTTGGACGCTGCCTACATGTAATTTAAAAAGCCTCAAGAGATAAATTAATAACTTTAGCGTAAAAAATATATTGCATCATTTAATTGCGACAATATTACAGTTCACAACAAGTCGATGAACATTAAATAGATCAATAGATTTCTAATTTATATTTCTTCATCTGATCTCAATCATCTGAAATTAAATTGATATTTTTTTAAATTTGTTGAGTTTTTTCATAAGCCCTTTGGTTAGAGTTTTTCTCCGATAACAAGCTATAATGAGGATCTGTGAATGAAAGAACGACGGCGATTTGAAAGATTCTCCCTTACACTCCCTGCCAGAATGGAAACAATCAAGTCAGGCAAAAAACAAGTATTTGAACTCAAAACCAGGGACATTTCCTCTTCCGGTGTGTTTATATTTACTCCGGAGCAGTTTTCCGAAGGCGATCGATTTAAACTGAATCTGATTGTATCGAGCGA
>CAZPSY010000269.1:0-2247 GCA_964589295.1 uncultured Ignavibacteriaceae bacterium | reverse complement strand
ATACGGCTTTCCTAACTTATTGTTCTTTTGAAAAGCTGCTGCGAACCGGCTACCTCTCATTAACACGCGGTGATGGCGGACAAAACCTTATTGGAGATGAACAGGCAGAACTGTTAGGTGTTATAAGAACGGAGGAACTTTTACAGGCAAGAAGGATAGATGGGGCAGAACAGTTTTTTACTCGCGCGATAGATTTCGGTTACACAAAATCACCGGAAGAGACATTTAAATTCTGGGATAAAGAAAAAATCCTTTCGGACGTTGTATGGGTGATAAGAAAATTCAAACCCGATGTGATTGTAACAAGGTTTCCAATTACCGGGGAAGGAAGACATGGACAGCATACTGCATCAGCGATTCTTGCCCTGGAAGCATTTCGTTTAGCCGGAGATCAGGGAGCATTCCCGGAGCAGCTTGAATATGTAAATCCATGGCAGCCAAAAAGAATCTACTGGAATGGGTGGACTCCAGCATTTAATCAAATGGGGATTTCTTCTGATAGTCTTATTTCTGTTAACTTAGGCAGCTATAATCCCCTTCTTGGAAAATCGTACACAGAAATTTCGGAGGAGAGCAGGAGCATGCATAAAAGCCAGGGATTTGGATTTGAAGCCTGGCGCGGCAATCGTTATAATTATTTTCTTTTAATGGATGGGGGTGAAGCTGCAAACAATCTTTTTGAAGATATCGATATATCCTGGAGAAGGATTGACGGAACTGATAAAATAGGTTCACTGCTTAAAGAAACAGAACAAAAATTTGATGCAGAGAATCCTTCAGCTATTATTCCTTTGTTATCTGAAGCTTACTTATTAATGAATGAATTAGATGATAATTATTGGCTGCAAGTTAAAAGCCAAGAATTACTTCAATTAATAAAATCCTGTGCGGGCATCTGGGTGGAATCAATTGTGGATGAAAAAGTCTACACGCCGGGAGATAAAGTGAAAGTCTCTTCCGCAATTGTAAACAGATCAGGTTTAAATTTTCTATTGGAAGGAGTTCATATCACCTATCAATCAATTGATTCGTTACTGAACCAACAATTAGAAAAAGGAGAAATAATTTCATTGGATAAGGAAATTCAAATTCCTGAAAATATTCAAATCACTCAACCTCACTGGTTAATGGAGAGAGGTGAAGGAAATATTTTTACAATAGAAGACCAGCTAATGAGAGATTTACCTGTTAGCCCTCCCTCACTTATAGCTCGCTTTCGTGTTTCCCTGGATAGCAGTAGATTTGTCTTCACTACACCTGTTCTTTACAGGGAAAGCGTTCCTACAAAAGGAGAAGTTTATTACCCTGTTTCAATTGCCCCACCTGTTACGGTTAATTTCGAAAGCAGTTTATATCTTTTCCCATCAAATGAAAAGAGAGAAGTGCGGCTCATCATCAAAAACCTAAAAGAAAATTCAACTGGGAAATTATTTCTCACAGCTCCGTCTGGTTGGATAATCGAAACATCAGAAATAGAATTTAAATTGGAGAAGAAGAATGAAGAGAAGCAGTTTATAGTTAATGTAACACCTCCCGCAGGAATTGATGAAGCAGTTGTAAAAGCGGAGCTGATAATTGATAATAATACTTACCGGAATAGTTTTGTAACAATTGATTATGATCATATTCCATTGCAAACAGTCTTCCCGCAGGCAAAAGCAAAGCTTGTTAGATTAAATGATATACAGAAAATAGTTAACACAATCGGTTACATTGAAGGTTCGGGAGATAAAATTCCTATTTATCTTAAAGAATTGGGATTCGATGTTGTCTCTTTAAAAGATGAAGACCTTTCTAATGGAAATCTCTCTGCGTATGATGTTATAATCGCTGGGATAAGAACATACAACACAAATAAAAGGATGAATATCTATCAAGATAAGCTTATGGAATATGTTTATAACGGTGGGACTTACATTGTTCAGTATTATACGCTTGGTAAGAGCTATGCTGAGCCGGGTCCTTATGAGTTTAAAATTTCCCGCGACCGTGTTACCGAAGAGGATGCAAAAGTGAAATTATTAAATACTAGTCATTCCTTATTAAATTTTCCTAATAGAATTACTGAAAAAGATTTTAATGGCTGGATACAGGAAAGAGGGTTGTATTTTCCTGATGAGTGGGATGATAACTATGAACCAATCCTCGAAATGAACGATTTAGGGGAATCACCTAAACAAGGTTCTCTTCTTTACGCAGAGTATGGTGAAGGTGTTTTTATTTATACTGGATTATCTTTTTTCAGGG
>CAZPSY010000268.1:0-2279 GCA_964589295.1 uncultured Ignavibacteriaceae bacterium | reverse complement strand
GAAATAACAAAAATTACGAACGAACCGGGAACTCACCTGGTCTTAAAAAATCCTAATGGAAAATATTTTTTAGATACTTACAGCAGCACCAGCATTCCCTACCGTCTTGATCTTCTTAATAAAGATGGAGAGTTGATCAGAACAGTTTATGAAGCAGCAAATCCGCTGCAAGGTTACAATGTTGGATCAACTGAAATAGTTAAATTAAAAAGTAGCGATGGATACGATCTTTATGGACGGCTTATCCGACCGCCCGGTTTTGATGAAACGAAAAAGTACCCTGTGCTGGTTTATGTTTATGGAGGACCCCATGTCCAGCTTGTAACAAATCGCTGGCTTGCTGGCGCAAACCTGTGGTTAAATTATATGGCGCAGCAGGGATTTGTTGTATTTACTATTGATAACCGTGGTTCCGGTAATCGGGGACTTGAATTTGAGCAGACTACTTTCAGGAGACTGGGAACGATTGAAGTTGAAGACCAGCTAACTGGTGTTGAATATCTTAAATCACTTCCTTTTGTTGATGCGGATAGATTTGGTGTGTATGGATGGAGCTATGGCGGATTTATGGCAACATCGCTTATGACGCGCGCTCCCGGAGTTTATAAAGTTGGAGTTGGAGGAGGCGCAGTAATAGACTGGCAATATTATGAAGTGATGTACACAGAAAGATATATGGATACACCACAGGATAATCCTAAAGGTTATGAAGAATCAAGTTTATTGAATTATGCGGAAAATTTAACTGGAAAATTATTGTTGGTTCATGGTACTTCTGACCCAACGGTGGTTTGGCAGAATTCTTTGTTGTTTATTCAAAAGGTTACAAACCTTGGTATTGATATGGATTACTATCCTTATATCGGGCACGAGCATGGAGTGAGAGGTAAAGGCAAGTTTCATCTTTACCAGAAGATTACAAATTATTTTTTAGATAACTTATAATAATCAGATCTTTACCAAATGCTTACTCTTCGTATTAAAGCGGAGAGTGAGCAATACACCTGAGGTTGTTAAACCAAACAACAATCCATACCAAACACCTTGAACTCCAAGTCCAAGTGTAAAACCAAGCAGGTATCCAACCGGCAATCCTACCAGCCAGTATGCTATAAAAGTTATTGCCGTTGGTATTTTTACATCAGTTAATCCTCTTAATATTCCTATTCCAACTGCTTGTGTTCCATCCGAAAGCTGAAACAGAGCTGCAATAATCAATAGAGATGATGCAATTGTAATTACGGACTTATCATCCACGTATAAAATGGGCAGATAATTTCTGAAAATAATAAAGATAATTCCTGAAAAAGTCATTATTATTGCGCCTGAAATAATTGCAGTAAAACCTGCTTTTCGAGTTTCAGATGTATCCTGCTTACCTACTGCATTTCCAACCCTTATACTTCCTGCGGCAGAAATTCCGAGCACAGCCATAAATGAAATGGAAGCTAAATTGATTGCAATCTGATGTGCAGCGAGTTGCGTGGTTCCCAGCCATCCTACCATAATTACTGCAGTAGAAAATGCACCGACCTCAAAGAAGTATTGAAATCCGCTTGGTAATCCAATAGAGAGTATCCTTTTAATTACCGTGAAGTTTATACTCTTAAAATGAAAAGATACATCATACTGTTTGAAAAACTTGTTACGCATAACAAAGGCCAATAGTGCAATCGCCATAAAAACCCTTGATGCAAAAGTTGCCCAGCCGGCACCATCAAGCCCGAGAGCAGGAAATCCTAAGTTGCCGTATATTAAAACCCAGTTAGTAAAAGCGTTTACTAAATTTGCGATAAGTGTTATTACCATTGCGGGTCTCATCACTGAAAGACCTTCGATGAATTGCTTGTATGTTTGAAAAAGCATCATCGGGATTGCTGTGAACCCCAATATTCTTGTATAAGATGTTGCTTGTATTGCAACAGCAGCCGGTTGATCAAAAAATACTATTAATTCTGCACCAATTATTACTCCGATCATTAATACAACCGCAAGTACAAGGTTTACCAGCAGCGACTGTCTGAAGTAAACACCGCATTCTTCATACTTTTTTGCTCCTACAGATATTGCAACAAGCGGCGTAACTGCCATGGATGTTCCAATGCCGATTACAAATACCACAATTAGAAGATGATTACCGAGAGATGCTGCAGCGAGTGGTGCCGCACCAAGTTTGCCGACCATTAAGCTGTCTACAACTCCCATCATAATAAAACCTAACTGACCGATGATAACTGGGAAGGCAAGTATGAATGTATTTTTAATATGTGTTTTAACTG
>CAZPSY010000267.1:0-2308 GCA_964589295.1 uncultured Ignavibacteriaceae bacterium | reverse complement strand
ATAAAGATAGTTCCGCAGCGCGGGCAAAAATCGGAATCAGTTTGAATTTCAAGTTTGCAGGTATCACACAAAAATTTATTCTTATCCATCCTCTTCTCAGGGTGTTAGACATAAACAATACTCAAATGTACTGATTAACTAACGGATAAAAAAAATGAGGAGTGTCTGCACTCCTCTTTAAATGCTGCATCCTTCTTTTCAGAATGCGGTTACAAACCCCAAGCCAATTTTCCCATACTCACCTGTAAAGTTATGAGAGTACTCTGTAACTAATCTTATATTTCTGCTTAGCAGATAACCGAAATGAATTCCCAACTGCTTAAGGTTTAATTCTGTTTGATTAGATTCAATCCAGTTAAACAGCGCTACACTATACCAATCGCTTTCATCTCCCTGTGGTCTGTAAATAATTTCGGCAAAACCGCCCCGCGTTTTTATGGTTTCAGAATAATCGTTTAAAAATCTCGGGCTTGAAAATGACGGATTACCATCTTTCCTTTCAACATATTGCAAATTAATATCGAATGGATCAAAAGAGATTGTTGCATCTCCGCCAAGCATCCAAACTTCATTTATATATTCAGATGGTGGAAACGGGGGATAATAGAAGTTGGCTTCTTCTTCATTTCCATAGTATCCTAAAGCACCTATACGAAAATTTTCTCCAGCATCTTGTGTAATTCTTGCAAACAGGTTTTTATAATTATCATCATCAAAATTACCGCTTGCAATACTCTCACCGATACCATTGCCGTTTATTATTTCCAAAACTATATCTGTGCCGGAATCAAATCCGTAAGAAAACATTAGTCCTCTATCGTAGGTTAGATCAACATCTGAATGACCCGGTTTTACTTTATAAATGTAGTAATCGTCTTTTGTTAATCTCAATTCTCTTTTAAATAAAGGATCAGAGATCTGGAACTGTCCAACTGTAATATCAAGTTCAGTTCCGAACAAATTATTAAACATCAGCCAGGCATCTTCAATTTTCCCTACTTCACCATTCTCCAGAATGTAATAAGCATAATAAGCAATATCATTTGTGATTGTTCCACCAGTAAGCAGCTTAAAAGCTACTGGTGTGGTAAAGTCAGCTTGTTCAGTATTACCCTGGTTGTAAGTAACAAATCCTTCAAACCTCACTGCCACGGGGAAATCTCTTATGAGTGATAATCTTTCATCGCCGGTTGCTACATAGTATCTTGGTGCATCTTTATCCGGTAGCTGAAAACCGTTTCCAGCAAATTCATTTCCGTAATCTTTCAAATATGGAATTGGTGAATGACATGTTTTACAGGACATGGTATATTTTCTTGCGAAAGCAGGAATTGCAAATAAATCACTGGCAATAGTTAGAATTATAATTAATATAAAAATTGAAATGTTGAATACCTTTTTCATTTTATTCCTTTATTTTTAGTTTCGTCATTGCAAATCCCGAAGGTATGAAGCAATCTATTATGTAGATCGCTTCGTTTCTCGCAATAACAATCTTCTTGTTATGGTAATACTGTTACAAGAGTTGTGTGCTCATTAACTTTAATAATTTCTTCCTCATCATCAGGAACTTCCAGAAGATCAGCAACCGGCTTTACAAGCTTTTGGTAATTTAAAACTGCTGTAACCTTCATTGGTCCGGGTGCTGCATCAACAGGAATATTAAAAGTGCATGTTTCCATTTTTGTTTCTCTCGGTCCAAGTCTGTAATCAACACCTAATGATGCAGTGTTCCATTGCTGAATCGTCATTCTTCCCTGCGGATCAAAATAAGCCATCCTGAATATTCTATCACCGATAGGAATTCCATCTCTCTGAACACCTTCAAAGTTAGGATCATCAAGTGCAATTCCCATATCCTGGTATGCAAGCACATCGGCAGCAATTGTGTATTCTTCACCTTCAAATCCTTTTGTATCAACTGGCAGATGATAAACTTTTCCTTCAGCATCAACTGCTTCTACATGCATCCAAACTATTCTGTCTTCAACAGATCCTGTAGGAAATTTGTGCCCCGTTTTCTGGTTGAATAAAGCAACAGTAAACCTAATAGTTTCGAGTGGTTCAGCTTCACGAATATCCGGATGAATTCTTAACTCAATTGTTCCTTTAACTTTTCCTGGATCGTGTGCACCATGGAAGAGATGCTGCCATACATCCGGGTATTTATTTCCAACATCAGCAGATAAACCTTCTCCCTGCGTCATGTGGCAGTTCTGGCATTGAACTCCTTCTTTTGAATAAGGACCTTCTTTCCATTCAAGATGAGTTGATTTTACCCATACTCCAAAAGGACTCATTTCATTAT
>CAZPSY010000266.1:0-2328 GCA_964589295.1 uncultured Ignavibacteriaceae bacterium | reverse complement strand
GGTATTTGAATGTTTCCATTTAATAAGTAAGCTAATCCCATTGAGAAACATTATTATAATACCAAGAGGAAGATGCATTTCGTTATAGAAAAATGTATCGACAGACTGACCGAAAATAGGTGCCGAAGTTCCAACAAGAACAATTATGGAGGAAGCAATAAAAATTATCGCAGCAGTAAATAGAGCAAGTTCTCGTGAAATTAAGCTCTCTTCGTCCGCAATATTTTCATTCAATGTTTTCCATCTGTATGCTATCATTCCAAAGCCCAGCAGAATAAACGACCCTATAAAGATGACAAGGAAGAGGTAAACAAACATCCCGGGATCAACAAAGGAGTGAACCGAGGCATCCCCAAGTACACCGCTGCGAGTTAAAAATGTAGAATAGAGTACGAGCACATAAGTAAGAATACAAAGCATTAAATTTGTCTTTGCAAATTTTCCAATACCACCTTTTGCCTGCGTTTTTCTTTGCACAAGCATTGTGTGAATAGCTCCAACACCAACCAGCCATGGTATTAAACTGGAGTTTTCAACGGGATCCCAAGCCCAGTAGCCTCCCCAGCCAAGCATTTCGTAAGCCCAATAACCCCCCATCATAATGCCTAATCCTAAAACACCCATTCCGGCAAGCAGCCATGGAAAGGATTGTTTGACCCACTGAGTGTAATCATTTTTCATAAGTGCGGCTATCGCAAATACAAATGGTACTGTTGCCATCGAAAAACCTAAAAAGAGAATTGGCGGGTGTATCTGCATCCAGAAGTTTAATAACTGTGGATTCAACCCTCTTCCATCAACTATAAATTCATTTACAGAAACACCTGAACCTGCTAAGAGTTGAACAAATTCGGAATCAATTTTAATAAATCCCTGGTTTGTGCCAGGATCGGAAAAGAAAAACGATTGGATAAATGGAAGATTAAAATATTCCTGGTTTAAATTCTTCAGTTCTAGAAAAACAGGTGTTGTCCAGATTAATTCAAATGGATTTTTAAACCATGGAGAAACCATTATTAAGAGGAACGTGGTTGCAAGTGCAAAAACAGCCATCACTCTTGGTTCAAGGTCTCCCCGTTTAGAAGCATAAGATTGCAGTACAATTCCTACAATTGAAGTTAGCAGAAGCCATAACATAAAGCTGCCTTCCTGCCCACCCCAGAATGAAGCAATTAAAAATCCGGTAGGAAGTGCGTTATTACTGTATCCCTGAATATATTTATACTCGTATTGATGAGTTAAGATTGCATATAATAATAAGACTGATGCAGCAATTACGAGCATAGTCATTGCATGGTAAGCAATTCTTCCGTAATTAAGTGTGTTCGTATATCCCCTGAAATTAAGGTAATACATAACCATAGCTAAAATGCTAAAGGCAAGAGCCATGGTGAGCACAATACTTCCAATCATAAATTCCTCTGTAAAACTTTACTGAAAATTAGTAAGCCCAATTACAAGCTTGATGACGTTACGTTTTCTCCCTCGTACTTGCTGGGGCACTTGGTAAGAATATCTTTTGCGTGAAAGTATCCGTCTTTGTATTTACCAGTTACAACAACGCTGGTAGCAGATTCAAAATTGTTTGGTATAGTACCTTCATAAATCACTTTCATCTCGTTTCCGTTTTCATCAGTCATAAAAAACGAAAATGTTTTATCATCTTTATTTATTTCGTATTGTTTTTCTTTTACCCAGCTTCCGGTTGCTTTAACTGTTTTTGTAGAAGCTTTAACTGTGGTAAAGTTATCTGCATATTCAATATTACTTTGAGTAAAAAGGTAACCCATTAGTATTAAAAACACGGCTATAATAATGCCGCCGAAAACATATTTATTTTTCATATTTATCTCCGGTTAATTCTTTTTCAACAAACTTAATTCTTTTATCTAAACTCCACATATAGAAAAATATTCCTGTCCAAACAATCAAAACAATTATCAGCACTATATAGATGGCATTATCTGACAGAAAATTAAAAAGACCTTCCAAGTTATCCTCCCTGTCCCGATCCCATCGGGGTTATTAATTGATTATTAATTTTGTCCCGATATATAATCGATTTGTAGCCAACTTTCCACATCCAAAAAAATAATATCGTAAAGCCTATTAATGATAAAAAGAAAATCAACTGCATATTAGAATTCATCTGGAAATCTACTACGGGACCTGCATTCGAATCTTCAGCAGAACCGGGATGCAATCCTTTCATAATTCGAGGCATAACAAAAATAAAAAACGGAACGGTTACAAAGGCGATTAATGAATAAACCGCAGAAAGTGTTGCTCTTTTATCCTCCGATTCAATTGAGGAACGAAGTGCAAATA
>CAZPSY010000265.1:0-2377 GCA_964589295.1 uncultured Ignavibacteriaceae bacterium | reverse complement strand
GGATAGTATCGTCACAGATACAATTTACTCTGTTGCAAATAGTGTTAATGGCGATGGCGATCCGCAACCGGGTGATAAATGGAATTTTGGCGAGAACTTTCCGGTTACCATTACTGCAAAACCTGTTCATATAGATGAAGATATTATTCTGAATGAGTTTGAACTTTCACAAAACTATCCAAATCCGTTTAATCCAAATACATCAATAAGATTTACCATTCCGCAAGACGAAATACGTGGGACGAAAGATGTGAGTTTAAAAGTTTACGATGTTTTGGGCAATGATATTGCAATATTAGTTAACGAAGAAAAACCTGCAGGAACTTATGAAGTTGAATTTTCCGCCATAGGCGGATCCGCCTCCGGCGGAGATTCATATAACTTAACAAGCGGAATTTATTTCTATCAATTAAAAGCAGATAATTTTGTTGAAACTAAGAAAATGTTGTTGATGAAATGATATTCTAAAAAAAAGGCAACGCGAAAGAGTATTCTTTATCAGTAATTTTCAGCTGGGTTTAAAAACAAAAAGCGCCTTTGCAGGCGCTTTAGAAAAATCAAATATACCTGCTGAATGCAGGTTAAAATATATTTTTAATTTCGTGGTTTAGCTTCATTAACTACTATTTTTCTTCCATCAATTTCAGAATCATGCAATGCTTCCATAGCATTACCTGCTTCATCGGAATTTTCCATTTCAACAAAACCAAATCCCCTGGATCTTCCGGTATCGCGATCATTAATAATTTTTGCAGAGACAACCGTTCCGTGCTCTTCAAATTTTGTTTGTAATGCCTGGTCATCTAATGACCAAGGAAGCGAACCGACAAATAACTTAGTACTCACTTAAGAACCTCTAAATATAATAATAAATAAAAACCGGCCTATTACCGGAATGACAAATATACATCTAATAAAGATGGGAACCTAATTAGTTCATTACGTTATTTCGTTTAACTTCTTAAAGAGGTTTTTTACTAGATCATGACAATTTAGCAGTTTCCGGAAGCTAATTCATAAACTGCCATATGTAATATATTGCAGGAAATAGAATGCATCCGATTAGTATCCACTTAATTATTTTTGCCGGAAAGTATTTTTGAAATCTTGCACCGCAATAAATTCCGGCAGCACCACCTAAGCCAAACAAAAGACCCAAACCCCAATCTGGCGCTATAACCTGGTTAGGATAAAACGGAGCGATAAGCTGGTAGAAAACAACACCTGCAATTGACGTTACAAACGTGCCCATCAATGTTGCACCAGCTATTGTAAATATGGGAAGACCAAAAAAAGTTACTAAAAATGGTGCAATAATAGCGCCTCCTCCAATTCCATAAATTCCACCTATGATTCCAACTACAAAACTTAAAGTAACAATTCCAATTGTATTAACATTAAAAGTATGTCCCTGGAACTCATAAGAAACATGTAATAGCGAAAACTTTTGTTCAGTTACTTTTGGCGTCTCAGCAGCATTAGTATTTTTTTGTTCTTTAATTGATTTATGAAATTCTTCTTCAGCTTTATGTTGTTTTTCGTTTGCAGTCTTTGCAGCAAATAAATCCTTTACTAACTTACTTCCAATATAAAGAAGCACTAACCCTGCAAAGAATTTAAAATTTTTCGGATCAGGAAAAAATTGAATCCGAAGAATAGCCCCGATAAAAACACCGGGCAGAGTTCCTATAATTACAGCCCAGGTTAATGGCCAGACCATACGCCCTTCTTTAAAATAACGATAAACTCCGCCGGGAATTGCAACGATATTAAAAAGCTGGTTTGTAGCACTTACTGATGGGCTGGTAAAACCAAGAACACTTACCTGGAAGGGTAAAAGAAGAAACGCACCCGATAAGCCACCCATAGATGTAAAAAATGAAATGACAAATGCAACAAGCGGCGGAAGCCAAGGTTCAATCTCAATACCAGTTAATGGAAACAACTTATTCTTTCTTCCAAATTGGATGACTCAATTTAATTTTAATATTAAATATAGCATCATTCAATATAAATAAGTGATACAAACAAGTTTTTATCGTTTTATTAATGTTTATATTTGTATAAATGATACCAAATAGGGAAAATTTTTGAAATGAAATACATCATTTTTGTTCTTTTATTAATCACACAAATTAGTCCAACAATTTATCCACAGCAAGTGAAAACAGCATTTATAAACGGTAAAGTGTTTACCGTTAATGATAGTCAACCATATGCAGAAGCAGTAGTGGTTGAAGACGGCTTAATAATGTTTGTCGGTTCTACAAATAAAGCAAACAAATATATTGATGAACAAACTGAGGTGATTGACCTGCAAGACAAACTCATGCTGCCAGGATTTATAGACAGCCATCTTCACTTTACAAGCGGCGGA
>CAZPSY010000264.1:0-2398 GCA_964589295.1 uncultured Ignavibacteriaceae bacterium | reverse complement strand
CAAACTCATGCTGCCAGGATTTATAGACAGCCATCTTCACTTTACAAGCGGCGGATACTACCTGCTCGGCATCAATCTTCGTCCTGCATTATCAAAGGAGGAATTTGTTTTTATACTTAAAGATTATGTTAAGGGAAAAGAAGGAAGATGGGTAACCGGGGGGAGATGGGATCACGAATCGTGGCAAGATAAGTCATTACCAACCAAGGAGTTAATTGACAGCATAACTCCTAACACACCTGTTTTTGTTAGCAGGATTGACGGGCATATGGGGCTGGCGAATTCCAAAGCATTAGAGCTTGCAGGTATCACTTCTGAAACTCAAAATCCTGCAGGTGGTTTGATTGTTAAAGATACTGAAACAGGAGAACCGACAGGAATTTTAAAAGATAATGCGATGGATTTGGTTTTTGATATCATCCCGGATAAATCTTTTGAAGAAAATATTGAAGCAGCTTTGCGATCTCTTCAAGAAGCGAAAAAACTTGGGATAACAACTGTGCACGATATGACACAAGCGGGTGAACTTGAAGCTTACCAAGAAGTTGAAAGGATGGGAACGTTAACCTGCAGAATCTATTCAATCTGGCCTATAAATGGTTATGATGAAATCGTCCGTTCAGGGATAACTGCCGGGAACGATGAAGGATTGATTAAGCGAGGCGCTTTAAAAGGTTACGCCGATGGATCGCTTGGTGCAAGCACCGCCTGGTTTTTTGAACCTTATTTTCAGGATACTACTACTATCGGTTTACCCATGGATATTGTTACGAATGGTGATCTGGAAAAATGGGCAATCGATGCTGACAGAAACAGATTACAATTATGTGTTCACGCAATTGGCGACAGAGCAAATTCTTATATGCTTGATCTTTATGAAAGAATAAGTAAGAATAATTCACCCTGGGAAAGAAGATTCAGAATAGAGCACGCACAGCATCTCAGGTATTCTGATATTAAACGCTTCTCCAAACTAAATGTTATTGCATCTGTTCAACCATACCATTGTATAGATGATGGAGTTTGGGCTGAGAAAAGAATTGGTAAAGAAAGATTAAAATACACCCATCCTTACAAATCATTTCTTAATAACAATGTAACAGTTGCCTTCGGCACAGACTGGCCGGTTGCACCACTTAATCCCCTATTGGGTATTTACGCTGCTGTAACTCGCAGAACAGTTGATAACATAAATCCTGATGGATGGATCCCCGAACAAAAAATATCTGTTGAAGATGCAATTAAATGTTACACGCTTAATGCAGCATACGCCGGCTTTGAAGAAAATATAAAAGGAAGCATTGAAGAAGGAAAATTAGCTGATATGGTTGTTTTAAGTGAAGATATTTTAATCCTTGATCCGATTAAAATAAAAGATGTTAAAGTTGATATGACAATATTCAATGGTGAAATAATCTTCAGAGCTTCAGAGCTTCAGAGTAAAAAAAAATTTTAAGAATTTATTTTGTCATTTGTAATAATTTTTTTATTATTAAAATAATTAACTCAACTGTAACCAAAAACCGGGAGGTTGTATGAAATCGTTAAGGAGAATTCTAAGTGCTGTTCTTTTTTCACTTATAATACTTGGCAGTTTTTCAGAGGCACAAACTGTTTATTTCTGCGAGAGTGTTGATGACGACGGTTATGCTATTGGTTCAAGTTCTACCTTCACAATTGGAAGAGACGGCGGTTACCTCTACATTTTAACGCGGCTAGGTTATGCCTGCGATACCTATGAAATCCTCATGGATATTTTCAAGGTTGATAGAAGAGGGAATGAAGATTTTTACAACACATATTATATAGAATCATCGCCGGATTGGTATTGGTTCTGGAAAAAAGTTACGTTTTATGATCGCGGGACTTACAGAGTTTATATTTACGATGAAGACAGCCAGCGGCTTGCATCGGGAGAGGTTGATATAGACTTTTAAGATCATTTAATGAAAGATTATTTTTTATAAGATGATAGTTAGCGAGAAGTTTATTGATCAGCTGAAGAAGTAGCATACTGATTAAATGGATAGAACTGATTTGAACAGATTTAAGTCAATTAGATCTGTGTGCCATTAAAGCTATCGCGATCCATTCATCCATTGATTCAGTTTCAACAGTTTCGAATCCTGTTTCGGTATAATGTTGTTCAATATCTTTTTCATCTTTTATTAACAAACCGGAAAGAATTGCGATTCCATTCGGTTTTATTTTTTCTCTAATTTGATCAGCAATATCCAGCAAAACATCCTTTTGGATATTTGCAATGATTAAATCAAAATTATCCTCTTTTAAATCAGAAATTTCTCCTTTCACAATTTTCACTTTACCAGTTACCGAATTCAGTTCACAATTTTCCTTGCAGTTTTCGTAACAGCGTTCATCGTTATCTACTGCCACA
>CAZPSY010000263.1:0-2414 GCA_964589295.1 uncultured Ignavibacteriaceae bacterium | reverse complement strand
ATGGGATACACGGTGCTACTTTTGCTTCGGAAGAGCTTTCGGAAAAATCGGAAGCAAAACGTCCCTCGGTGCAGGTAGGCGATCCTTTTACGGAAAAACTATTGTTGGAAGCCACTCTCGAAATAATAAAAAAAGGTTGGCTGATTGGAATACAAGATATGGGAGCTGCAGGAATTACTTGCTCAAGCAGTGAGATGAGTGAAAAAGGAAAATCGGGAATGAAAATAAATCTTGATAAAGTTCCTTTACGCGAAGATGGAATGAGCGCTTACGAAATTATGCTTTCGGAAAGCCAGGAAAGAATGCTCTGCGTTGTTAAAAAAGGTTACGAAGATAAAGTAAGTGAAGTATTTGAAAAATGGGATCTTCATTGCGAATTAATTGGAGAAGTAACTAAAAATGAAATTCTTGAAGTTGAATACGAGGGAGAGAAGAAAGTAAGTCTGCCTCCTTTTGATTTAGTGCTTGGCGGCGGCGCGCCGGTTTATATTCGTGAGCAAAAGGAACCATCCTACTTAAAAGAAATGAGAGCGTTCGATTTTTCATCTTTGCCAAAACCAAATGATTTACAGGAAACATTTTTAAAAGTTTTTTCATCTCCAAACATTGCTTCTAAAAAATGGGTTTACGAGCAGTACGATTCAATGGTAAGAACCAATACAATTGTTGGTCCCGGCTGTGATGCTGCGGTAATCTACATAAAAGATACTAACCTGCCTGCCGGCAAGGCAGGCAAAGCGCTTGCAATGAAGACCGATTGCAATTCACGCTACGTCTATCTTAATCCAAAAGAAGGTGCAAAAATAGCAGTTGCTGAATCTGCGAGAAATATTGTCTGCTCGGGAGGAGTCCCACTTGCAATAACGAATTGCCTTAATTTTGGAAATCCTTATAAACCAGAAGTTTACTGGCAGTTTGCTGAAGCTATTAAAGGAATGGGCGAAGCGTGCAGATTTTTTGATACTCCTGTTACAGGCGGCAACGTAAGTTTTTATAACGAATCTCCCGAAGCTGCTGTTTATCCTACGCCAACAATAGGAATGGTAGGATTGATTGAAGACCTAGAACATATTACCACTTCATTTTTTAAAGATGAAGGTGATCTCATCTATCTTTTAGGAGAAGATAAAGAGGAAATGGGCGGAAGCGAGTATTTAAAAGTTGTTCACAATAAAGTAGCTGGTGATGCTCCTAAAATTAATCTTGATGAAGAAAAAAAATTGCAAGATACTCTTCTAGGATTAATTAAACGTAATCTTATCAAATCTGCTCATGATATTTCGGAAGGTGGAATCGCCTGCGCACTTGCAGAGTGTTGTATCATTAATGAAGAGAAAATGATTGGAGCGCAAGTAAATATTTCAATTGGATCAAGAGAAGATTTTACTTTATTTTCCGAGAGCCAGTCGCGCATAATTGTTTCAGTTGCTGATCAGGATAAAGATAGTCTTGAAACTGAGATAAATAAAACTGGTGTAACTTTTAAATTAATTGGTAAAACAGGCGGATCAGGAATGAGTATTAATGATTTTTTAGAAATTGATTTGGTTAAGTTAGCAGATATCTATTATAACACTATACCAAAAATAATGAGCGATGAAGCGTAAAATCCAGAAAAAAATACGTACATCAAAAGCTTATATGCGTTTCCGGCAACTGCGATATTACCTTCACTTAAAACCTATGTGGCACAGGTTTGTAGCATTTTTCAAACACTATTTCGTTGGATTATATGATAGACTTGATAGACACCACATGTTTTTACTTTCCGGTGGATTAGCATTTTCTTTATTTGTTTGTATCATCCCTCTTACTTTAATCATCTTTTGGATTTTAGGCAAT
Source organism: uncultured Ignavibacteriaceae bacterium (assembly GCA_964589295.1). Lineage (GTDB taxonomy): Bacteria > Bacteroidota > Ignavibacteria > Ignavibacteriales > Ignavibacteriaceae > JAZGGS01. The sequence goes on along the minus strand of CAZPSY010000263.1, from coordinate 572 downwards.
TTCCTGGATTCTGCTGAAATGGAAGTACAAATTGTTACCCTGATTCAAACTGTTATACCTTATGAAAGGTATGCGGAATTTGTAAAGGAAATAATTTTTGCACGCGTTTATGAAGTAATTGAGTATAGAAACATTGCCGGGTTTATAGGAATTATAGGTTTATTTTTTGCAGCGAGTAGTTTTGCGAGCAGTCTGCGCACAGTACTTAATCAAATATTTGGTACTGATTTAGATATTAATATTTTCCTGGGCAAACTGAGAGATTTCCTGGTAATATTAATTATTGTTCTTCTATTTTTAGTCTCGATAATGTTGTTACCTATGCTTGATTTTTTTAGCAGCCTGGCACAAAGTACACCATATTTACAGTACTTTAACAAACCTATATTTCAAAAGTTTTTATCTACACTCATCTCACTTTTTGTAATGTATTTAATCTTTTTTGCATTTTATAAATTTATGCCCATAGTTAAAATCAGAAAAAGATCTGTTTTAATAGGTGCATTGTGGGCTGCTTTATTATGGGTTACGGCAAAACAACTATTTGGGATATATCTTTCAAGTTTTACAAC
>CAZPSY010000262.1:0-2501 GCA_964589295.1 uncultured Ignavibacteriaceae bacterium | reverse complement strand
ATTTTTAAAACTAATTTTTCCATCATTAAATTGATTATTACTGCTTGTTGAGCATAATAGTTAATAAACCTAATTCTCTATAGTGGCAAAAGATGTAAATAATTCCTACCATTATTAAGAAAATACTAATACTTCTGATTGCAAAATTGGAAAAGCTATCTCATCCAATGCTCGAATTCTTTTGATTTTAATAGAACAGCAAATATTTCCTAGATTAATTGAATTTGGTATGGTATTTAAGCAATAATATTATTATAAAATAATCAAAGTAAGAATCCCAGTAATTTTAATCTGCTGAGGAGAAAATGCCAACTCAAAATCGCCGCGATTTTTTTAAAACAGCTGCATTTATTGGAGCTAGTACCGCAAGTATATTATCTAAACAAACCAAAGCTGCAACGTCAGAGAAACTGTCCGAAAATCGAATGGGTGTGCTTGTTGATACAACAGTTTGTATTGGTTGCCGAAATTGTGAATGGGCTTGCAAAGAAGAGCATAATTTAAAGACCGACCCTTTAAGTACCTATAGTGACCGTTCAGTTTTAGATAAAAGTAGAAGACCAGATGAATACTCATTAACTGTAGTAAATGAATATCGTAATCCCAAAAATCAATTACTACCAACTGATGTAAAAGTTCAGTGTATGCATTGCGATCATCCGGCATGCGAATCTGCCTGCATAGTTGGCGCTTTTACTAAACAGGAAAATGGTGCAGTAACCTGGGATAGCGGCAAATGCATCGGTTGTAGATACTGCATGGTTGCATGCCCTTTTCAGGTTCCAGCTTTTGAATATTCTAAAGCTTTAGAGCCCAAAATTATGAAATGTGATTTCTGTTTTGATAGAACAATTGAAGGTAAACTCCCCGCTTGCGTGGAGATATGCCCTACTGAAGCCCTCACCTATGGTAAAAGGGAAGAGCTAATTGAAATTGCACACGATAGATTAAAAAAACAACCCGATAGATATTTCAAACACGTTCTTGGTGAGAATGAAGTAGGGGGCACATCGTGGCTTTATCTGGCTGGGCAGGATTTTACCATGCTTGATTTTCCTGTTCTTGGTGAAGCTCCCGCACCAGGTGTTACGGAATCTATTCAGCATGGAATTTTCGCTTACTTTATTCCTCCAATAGCATTGTATGCCTTGCTTGGAGGTGTTATGTGGCTTAATAAAAGTAGAAATAAACCGGAGGAGTTGCTCTAATGGAATTTATGATGAGACCAACTCCAATTAATAAAAAGTTTATTACGCCTGGTGTTATTATCCTGATTTTATTATCAATTAATGCCCTGGTGTTTCTTGCTATTCGATTCATATTTGGCTTGGGTGAGATGACCAATTTGTCTAATCAACATCCCTGGGGAATTTGGATCGCCATTGATGTTGCAACAGGAGTAGCATTGGCTGCCGGTGGGTTCACAAGCGCCGCTTTGGGTCATATTATTCATAAAGAAAGATATCATGTTATACTCCGTCCTGCTTTATTAACGGCTATGTTAGGATATACTTTTGTTGCCGTCGGAGTATTTGTTGATTTAGGAAGATATTATTCTATATGGCATCCACTAATAATGTGGAACGGAACTTCACCTCTTTTTGAAGTTGGTATTTGTGTAATGATTTATGCTACCGTACTATATATAGAATTTCTACCAATTGTAGCTGAAAGATTTATTGGTAAGGTAAAGTGGAAAGGGATACTTTCTAAACCTATTGATTCATTTTTACGTTTTCTTGATCGCGGGTTGGGAAAGACAATGTTCATCTTCATTATTGCAGGAGTTGTGTTATCAACTTTACATCAGTCTTCTCTAGGTACTTTAATGGTTATTGCGGGACCCAAAATGCATCCATTATGGCAGACACCTATACTTCCTTTACTTTTTTTGTTTTCAGCTATTGCAGTTGGTTTTCCAATGATTATTTTTGAATCATTGCTCGCCTCCAGATCTCTTGGTTTAAAAATGGAAATGAATATACTTTCAAGGTTAGCAAAAAGGGTAGCACCACTGCTTGGTATTTATTTAGCAGTAAAAGTGATCGATATGGTTATCAGGGGAACTTATGTATATTTAACAGAAATAAATACTCAGAGTGTGATGTTTGTAATTGAGATTCTAATTGGTATTATAATTCCATTAAGACTGCTCTTTTCTGAAAAAGTTTTAAAATCTCCACTCTGGTTATTTGTTGCAGCATCTTTAGTAGTTACAGGAGTACTTCTAAATAGAATTAATTGTTTTCTTATTGCATATTCACCTCCATATGCTTTGGATTCTTATCTTCCATCCTTTGGGGAAATTTCAGTTACTGTTGGTTTCGTTGCAATATTAGTTCTAATTTACAGGGCATTTGTAATGTTCTTTCTGATTATAAGTCTGCCTGACAGCAAGCTAATGCAAAAAACAAAATATTCGATAATTGGAGGTGAGAAATGAACAAGTTATTTCACCTGCTATTATTAATTACTTTTATAACTTCTACTATTTATTCCCA
>CAZPSY010000261.1:0-2513 GCA_964589295.1 uncultured Ignavibacteriaceae bacterium | reverse complement strand
AGCATTAGCCCTTTCCGGATCATTGCTGCTGCAAGCTGCTATTCAATATTTTCTAACTTATTATACACAGTACCTTGGTCAAAAGGTTTTGTTGGATCTTCGTACACAGATCTTTAATCATATACAAAAACTTGCATTAAAATTTTTCGATAAAACCCCGATTGGCAGGCTTGTTACCCGTGCCACCAACGATGTTGAAGCTTTGGGTGAATTGTTTTCATCAGGTATTGTTATGGTATTCAGTGATGTTTTTATCATAATCTGGATACTTGTATTTATGTTTTTTATGGATGTTAGTCTCTCGCTGGTTACACTTTCTGTTTTGCCGGTACTTATATACGGCACATTCCTTTTTAGAAGAAAAGCCAGGGAAAGTTACAGAGATGTGCGATTACACTTAGCACGGCTTAATTCCTATATGCAGGAACATGTTACCGGCATGAGTGTAGTACAGATCTTCAATAAAGAAAAAGATGAACTGAAAAAGTTTTCGAGCATTAATAAAGACTATAGAACAGCAAACATAAAATCGGTTTTTTACTATGCAATATTTTTCCCCAGCGTTGAACTGCTTAGTTCAATTGCTGTTGGATTAATAATTTGGTACGGAGGTGGAGAAGTAGTGCAGGGAATGATTACAATTGGTGTGCTGTTTGCTTTTATTCAATTTACAGAAATGTTTTTCAGACCTATAAGAGATCTTTCTGAAAAATATAATATTATGCAGACTGCAATGGCATCTTCCGAAAGGATCTTTAAACTTTTAGATGACGATACTATGGTTAAAAACCCGGAAAAACCAATACCTCTTCCAAATGTTCGCGGTCAGGTCGATTTTAAAAATGTATGGTTTGCATATAACGATGAAGATTATGTACTTAAAGATATTTCATTCTCAATAAATCCCGGCGAAACTGTTGCGATTGTGGGACACACAGGCGCAGGTAAAACGAGTATAATAAATATCCTAACACGTTTTTATGATATTAATAAAGGAAGTATTCTGCTGGATGGTATAAATATTGAGAAGCTTGACAAGCGCGAATTAAGAAAGTATGTTTCTATGGTTCTGCAGGATGTGTTTTTATTCTCAGGGAATATTGAATCTAATATTAATTTGAATAATGATCGAATTAGTGAAAATATGATTCTTGAATCTGCTGCCGCTGTTGGTGCAGATAAATTTATTGATACCCTGCCAGACAAATACGATGAAGAAGTTAAGGAAAGAGGAGCTACTTTAAGCGTTGGGCAGAAGCAATTGATTTCTTTTGCAAGAGCATTAGCATACGATCCACAAATACTTATACTTGATGAAGCAACTTCAAGTGTTGATACGGAAACAGAACAATTAATACAAAGAGCGATAGAAAAACTTTTAGTTGGAAGAACTGCAATTGTAATTGCGCACAGGTTATCTACAATTCAAAGTGCTGATAAGATTATTGTAATGCACAAAGGTGAAATCAGGGAAACCGGGAATCACCAGGAGCTACTTGCAAAACAGGGAATTTATTATAAATTATATCAACTGCAATATAAAGATCAGGAAGTTTTACTTCCCAAATAATAAAAAATATCGGAGAGTGTTAAATGGAACATACTCATTTCATGACCTTAGCACGGCATATTATTGAAGAAGAAAGAAAACATCCTCAGGCAACCGGTGAACTTTCTGCACTCCTGCACAACCTTTCTTTGGCAGCAAAAGTTATTTCACTCGAAGTAAATAAAGCGGGGCTAGTAGATATTCTCGGTTTTACCGGATCGAATAACATTCATGGTGAGCATGTAAAAAAACTTGATATCTTTGCACATGATATGATGGTTCGTGCAATGGACCACGGCGGACATCTTTGTGTAATGGCTTCCGAGGAAGAGGAAGGCATAATTCATATTCCTACAAAATATACAATTGGAAAATATGTTCTTCTTTTCGATCCGCTGGATGGTTCATCTAATATTGATGCTAACGTTAGCATAGGTACAATATTCTCCATCTATAAAAGATGTACACCCGATGGGAAACCGGGAACCGAAGAAGACTGCCTGCAGCGAGGCATAAATCAGGTTGCAGCAGGGTATGTTATTTACGGTTCGAGTACAATGCTTGTTTACACAGCAGGCAATGGTGTCTACGGATTTACACTCGATCCGGCTTTTGGAGAATTTATACTCTCGCATCATAGTATAATGACTCCAAAAAAATCTAAAATATACAGCATTAACGAAGGGAACTATCTTTACTGGCACCCGGGTCTTAAAAATTTTATAAAATATCTTCAGGATGAAGATAAAGAGACCAGTCGACCTTATTCTACAAGATATATTGGTTCTATGGTTGCAGATATCCATAGGAATTTATTATACGGCGGTTTATTTATGTACCCAGCCGATTCCAGGAATCCGAATGGAAAATTAAGACTCCAATATGAATGCAACCCGATGGCTTTTATTATTGAGCAAGCTGGAGGGAGAGCTTCAGACGGATTTAAAAGAATGCTTGAAATACA
>CAZPSY010000260.1:0-2524 GCA_964589295.1 uncultured Ignavibacteriaceae bacterium | reverse complement strand
CCCCCATTTCTTATTTTTTCCTTTGCCTTCATCATAATACCAAAAATTAGGCTCATAACCTTTATAATCTTCTTTGGAATCTTTCTTTGAAAGCATTTTGTAACCTTTCGTATTTAATTTTCCAATCTCTCCATCCTCAAGTTCACAGACTTTCTTGAGGTTCTTATTCTTTTCATCAAGCTCAGATGAAAAATAAAAGTTTCCATCCTTATCAGTGCTTATGACTATCGGACAACTATGCCTGATAAGATAGATGTTCTTATCTCCTTTAATCTGTAATGCAACTGCAAAAGAGCCTGATGTTTTCTCAAAGACATATTCAAGAGCCTTGACAATGTTATCAGGATTGCCTTTATATTTGTCCTCGAAAAGATGCAACATGACCTCACTATCAGTATATTCATCCTTGTTGCCATTCTTTGTATCGAAAGTATGCCTATGTTTGAGCTTATTGTAAAGTTCCTTATCATTCATCAAGATTCCATTATGTATCAGATGAATTGTCTTATCCTCATTCTCAATCGGATGATTGAACCTTACCTCATTCTCTGTTGATGTCGGGTATCTATGATGAAGTAAGACCCTGCAACCTTCCCCGACTCTGCTCCAGACATCATCATAATTGTAAGCATTGAATAGCCTGAATGGTGAAAGACTCCTGAACCTAATCAGAGACCCACCATTATTGATTGAAATCCCTGCCCCTTTGACTCCTCTATTTTTCTGATTGATAAAAATATCATAAAGATTCTTTATGATTTTATTTGAATTCTTATTGATTGAAACTCCAATTATTCCACAGATTTTAACCACCCCATTGCTTTGAGTTCATCCACCCAATCTCCAGACTCGACTTTCTTATTCAAGACAACTGAGGGATTCTTATAGACATAGAATGAAATGTATTTTGGGTCATCCTTATTCCCATTGGGATAACATTTCTCAGTCACAAGCTTATATCCTGCCCCAAGCTCCATGTTATGAATACTCTCCCTAATAAAATCATCCTCAATCTGATAAAGTTCTCCAATAACTGAATCAAATTTAGAATTTGTTGGAAAGACAGCAGGATAACTACCAAGACTAAAAAGAGCATAACCTAAGACTCTTGCCTTGCCTTTGAAGACAGACTTGCCCTCAATCATTGAATGATTGTAACACCCTTTTCTCAATGAACCATAAATAAAAAATAAAGTGTCCTTTGAAGGACATTGTGATTTTCCTCTGCAATCTTTACAGACAAAATGACCTTTCTCCACTTCCTTATTACAATTTAGACATCTATTCATTTTTTCATCACCTATTGAAAAATATATGATTGGATTTCGTAATCGAAAACAAGTCTTTGATTTGTTTTCTCTTCAATCCTCTTTATCATATATTCCACCATTCTTTCAGTCACTCCAACTTTTTTAGCAACCTTTGATTTCCATCCTGTTGCCTTCTTATCTCTTATTTGACCACCAATTATGAATTCGACAAACTTCTCTTCATTGCTTGTGAATTCATTATTAGTCTTTCTTAGAAGGCTCTTCTCGATTGTTGACCATTTACCTGTCCTTTGAGATATCGGCTTATTTGCCAGTTCTCTCAAGATAGGAATTGACTCAGGACTTATCTGTTTCAACTGAGGCAAGAGTAAATCAATCAATTCATTTGCTTGTTTCTGACAGAACTCTTTAACAGATGAATTAAATTCAAGTGAATGATAATCTCCAACAAGCTTGTTGCAAATCCTCTTATTCTTTTCCCATTCACACAGACTCTCAACAGAAATCAATCCTTTTGTGGAAAGCTCGACTGCTTTGAAAGTTAAAGCTTTATACATCATCATAAGAGAAGTCAATGCAGAAGGCACTCTTATTCCATCAGTATTTCTGAACTCAACAAGAAGACCACTTAATCTCTCATTCTCTACTATTGTGATTGTATTTTGTTTTGATAGATTAATAATACTTCCCCTTGAGTTCAAATTCTTTAATTGATTGAAAGATTTTCCTTTTGGATTCAGATTTGAAAATTGAGCATAATTCCTTGCTCCAGACCTAACTATTGTTTGAGGGTCTCCTGAACATAACCAATACAATGCAGGAGAAAATACTCTTGTCAAATTGTAAAGGTTTTTGACTATAATAGGATTTAAAATCTTATCCTGTAATGTCAAAAGAGTTATATGGTTTGATGTTGTCTTATCATAATTTTTACAATTCAATTTATCAAGCTTTTTTTCAAGCTTGAGAAGTCTATGATGAATCCATGCAAATTTCTCATTTGTGCCTGTGAATAATATCTCATTATCATGAGTCACAGAGGAATCTGTTGTGACAAAAGCAACATTATATTCATTGCTTGTTGCCTTCTTGAATCCTGCCAGAGAAGAATCATTCCTGCTCTGACCATACCCAATATACTGAGTCTTAAGATGTTGAGCCAAGACCTGTGCATTTAAAGGGATTGCCCTTTCACATTCCAGACCAACGACAAGACTCTTCTTGAAATCTTCAATTAATTCAAGATAATCCTT
>CAZPSY010000259.1:0-2535 GCA_964589295.1 uncultured Ignavibacteriaceae bacterium | reverse complement strand
TAAACAAGCAGCTATAACTAAAATTCTGTAAAGCATGTAGCAATTATTATTACAAGATATTATTAGGAATGGAAACTGATGAATCTTAATAAGTTTAAGAAATGCCTGGTTTGGTAATAATTCCTTTATTTAGATGACCGTTTATTCTTACTGAAATTTGTTTTTCAAAGCGTAAGTGTCTTGTGAATTTCATCTCATTTACGGGGACCTGCTTGTTGAGCCAATCCCAATCGATAAAACCAATTTTGCTGGAAGAACCAACAGTAAAGTAACCAACCCTGAAGGAAGTAATATTCTGAAAAAAATGTGTTCCCTGTGAGGGTTCAACATTAAAGTCTTTAAAACCAGATTCAACAATTGCGGCGGCACCCGAAATCTGGTCCCAGGTTACAGGAATTCCCAGCCAGGGATCTAAGCTTCCCCATCTGCCAACACCAATTAGCAGGTACGGTTTTTTCTCCTCAAGAAGTTTAGAGTTAAGCTGGTTAATTTCGCTGGCAATTAGTTTACTTTTTGCCCGGTCGTAATTATTTATATCAACATAAATAAGGTCTTGTATACCATCGGTGGCTCCATTTCCTAACACCTGATCACTTTGACAAATAAGGTCCTTCTCATCAACATTGTCAACAATAAGTTCATCAACCTCCTTGCTAATAACCAGCGGTCTCATCTGCAGCATTGCAAATTCTTTTGGTTTTCCTTCTGGAACCTGTAGGTTTACTGCAAATTCAATTTCAACCGGCGAGCCCATTCCCCAAGTTCCCAATCCTAAAAGAAGATTAAGTATTTCAGGCAGTGGAAACATTTTATGTTTTAAAATTGGCGCAAATGTTACAATCCGCAATCCGTCCCTGGATATTCCATCATAAACAGCTTCGTTTTCAGGTGAATATGTTGAACCCACGGCATAAAGAGTACCGTCTTCTTCCGATTTTATTAATTCATAATTTTTTACCAACGGATCCTCAATTGAATCCGGGTGATGATCCAGTTTACCCTTTAAATCGAGAGCATAAAAATCTTGTTGTGCGTGGCGAATGGTTTCTTTAGTTGTAAAAAACTGAAGCAGATGCTTTGGAAAGCGTGGACAGAAACTTACCGTGTTACCTCCTTCAACTACAGTTTTACCTAAACCCAATGCAACTTGTGCTATACCATCCTCAGATTTTTGCGGTGGAATTGGATAAAAATTATACGATTTAGCCACACCGGCAAAATCCGGGTAGAATTTTCCATGATGTTCAGCACCAACTAATTTTTGAACTATTACAGCCATCTTTTCTTCTTCTAACCTATACGAGGTTGCCTTCATATAATCTTTGGCTTTCTGGTGATAGGTGGAAGCAAAAACACATTTTATAGTCTGCAGTAATTCATCCAGACGAATTGTTATATCGGGATTACTATTTGGAAGCATGTAGGTTTCATAAACACCTGCAAAGGGTTGAAATTGTGAGTCTTCCAGCAAACTGGATGACCTTACGGCAATCGGTCCCTTTATGATGTTAAGGAAGTCTGTTAGTTTTTCTAATATTTCTTCCGGAAAATATTCTGCTTCAATAAATTTTTGAGTAATTAAGAGGTCATCCGATTCGTTGAGAGCAAACAGTTCAAAATTATTTTCTAATATAAAGCTATCAAAAGTATCCGTTCCTATAACAACAGCCGAAGGCACAGATATATCTACATCTTTAAATTCATCTCGCACACTATAGTTTGCAATTAGTGTATTAATGAATCCAAGCCCGCGTGCTTTACCACCAAGTGAGCCGCCGCCTATGCGTGCAAAACTGTTTTTAGGATCAAAAAGGTTTTTATTGAAGTCGGAGATTACGCCCTTTGTACGTTCTTCTATATAATTTATTATAGAAAAAATTAGCTCATCTCGAAGTTCATCGAGAGAATTGAAATCGGATACTTTATGCGGACGAAGTTTGTGTGCCAGCCAAAACTCGGTTCTTGCTTTAAGCCATCTTGAAAAGTGATTCCCCTCAGCATGATAAAGAAGAGAATCTTCAGGAATCGTTCTAATTTGTCCAGCAAGTTCTTTTAAATTAGATGCAATACTAATAATGTCTCCATTGTGATTTGTAAAGACAAAATCTCCAAAACCAAAATGTTTTAACATAAACTTTCTTACCAGGTAAAGAAGGCGGGGTGAATTTTTTTGCAGGAATGAAGCACCAATTTCCTCAACTTTATCCTCCAGCGCCTGGTCGCTTGTTTGGATAAGTATTGGTATATCCGAATGTCTTGCCTTCACTGCCTTTGCAAATTTTAGACCGGCTTCGGGATCTCTTTCTCCGTGGTATTTGAAATTATTATCTGAAATAATTCCCAGAACAAACTCTTCATACTTTTCGTAGTACTCCCAGGCTTCTTCGTAAGTTGTGCAAAGAAGAATTTTGGGACGTGCACGCATTCTAAGGTACTTATGCGAAATGTTTATACCTTCCGTTATAAGGCGCATCGACTGCTTAAATATTTCAGTATAAATTAATGGCAGGTATGATGAGTAGAATTTAATGTTAT
>CAZPSY010000258.1:0-2536 GCA_964589295.1 uncultured Ignavibacteriaceae bacterium | reverse complement strand
TAATAACAAGAGCAGTTGCACCATCACTCAACCCGCAGGCATTTCCTGCTGTAACCGTTCCATCTTTTCTGAACGCCGGTTTTATTTTAGCCATTTTTTCTTTATCGATCTCATGCCTGATGGTTTCATCTTTATCAAAAGTGATTGTCGGAGTTCTTTTAGTTGCCGGGATTTCAAATGGTACAATCTCTTCATCAAACCAGCCATTCTTTTGTGCTGCGGAAGCTTTCTTGTGACTGCTAATTGCAAAATCATCCTGTTCATCTCTTGATATTTTATATTTATCAAAAAGATTTTCAGCCGTTTCACCCATACCCTGTCCGATTAAAGGATCGATACTGTCGCTCCATCCATCTTCAATAACTTTATTACCCATTTTAAAACCATCCCACCTGGCACCTTTTAAAAGATAAGGTATGGTGCTCATACTATCGAACCCACCGATTAATACTGTATCAGCTTCACCAAGACGAATTGATTGAGTAGCAAAAGCAAGTGCTCGCATTCCCGATGGACAAGCCATATTTAAAGTAATCACAGGAACAGATTCAGGAATACCTCCTCTTACAGATGCTGTACGAGCTGGATTGGGACCATTTCCTGCCTGTCGGCAGCTTCCAAGTATTACGTCATCTATGTGCTCGCTGGTAATTGAGGCACGGTTTACGGCTTCCCTAACAGCCGTTGCCCCAAGATCGTATGCAGGAATATCTTTAAGTGTTCCGCCAAATTTACCCATTGCAGTTCTAACTGCTGAAATTGCTACAATATCATTTAATTCCATGGTTTTCTCTAATTAATAATTTACGAATTACGAATTACGAATTACGAATTATGAATTATGAATTACGATTTTTAATTTATGATTTTAATGTTTTTAGAGATTTAGTAAAAATTGCTACTAATTCATCTGCTTCTTTTATTAAAGCATCAAGCTCTGAATCATTATTAATTAGTTCCACGTCCTTTATAAACTGAAGCCAGAATAAACTTTCATCCGCTTCTTCCTCAACTATTTTCATTTTGTTTATAAAGTCAGCTCTTGATTTGCCTCTGCAAGCAGCCCTGTAGTTAGCTGCTTCAGATGATGAAGACTTCAAAAGTTGATAAGAAACAACTTTAGCTCCTTGTGTCTTCGGCAACTTGTTCAAAAGCTTTTAAACTCTTACAGCAAACTGTCGAGTTCTTTCCATTAATTCAAACTTATCCATTATTCAGAATCAAATCGTAATTCTTAAATCGTACTTCGTACATCAAATATACTGTCCACCATCTACTTTAATTACTTCACCGGTAATGTGGCGAGACATTTCGCTGCACAGAAATGCTACAACATCAGCAACTTCTTCAGGCAGCCCGATTCTTTTTAAAACTATCTCATCAATCGCCATTTTACGTACTTCTTCAGTTGCCTGCTTCATCATATCTGTTTCGATCAAACCAGGAGCTACAGCGTTTACGTTTATACCGTACTTTCCTAATTCCTTAGCAACCGTTTTTGTTAACCCGATAATACCTGCTTTAGATGCAGAGTAATTTGCCTGTCCGAATTTTCCGCGCAAACCGTTAATTGAAGTAACGTTTACAATTATTCCGGATTTTTGTTCACGGAATATTGGAGCAACTGCACGTATATAATTAAAATAACCTTTAAGATTGATGTCGATAACACTGTCCCATTGTTCTTCAGTCATTTTCCAGATAACCCCATCCCAGTTTATTCCGGCATTGTTAACCAGGATATCCAATCTGCCAAATTCTTTAACTACATCATCAACCATTTTTCCCGCATCACTAAAATTCGAGATGTCCGCCTGTATCACGAGTCCTTTACGACCCAAAGCTTCAACTCTTTTTAATACCTCTTCAGCTTCATCTTTATGTTTCCTATAGTTGATTGCTACATTTGCCCCGAACTCAGCAAGTTTAAAGGCGATAGCGGAACCAATTCCTATGCTACCACCTGTTACAATTGCTGATTTTCCTTCAAGATTAATTCCGGTTTGATTATTTTCCATTTTCTTTTTCTAAAATATTTATTGGTTATACTAAATTAGAAATTCAAATACAAAATACAGTTTCTATTGTTTTAATAAAACAATTTAATGAATCAAACGAAGGAGATTTAATTTGAAGAGTCATCAGCTACTTAGTAACTAGACTTACAATAGCTATATGAAACGATTTTTGGACTTCTGGCTGTTTTATAATAATTGAAAATAAAAACATTACACAATACCATCAAAAACCGTATTCATTGTCAGGATATAATTACTTCAAAGGTAAATATCATTAAATGGATTAGAACTAAAGTTAGAGTGATTAATTAGAAGTAAGTAACAAATGCATTGGCTGATCAGTTTCATATGCTTTGTTTTCATCTTTATACTTCACTTTAAAATTTTGGTAGGTAAATCGAGGCTCATCGGTGCACAACAAAAAAAGCCTTGTAACTTAGTTAGGTACAAGGCTTTATAGACTGAGCTGGTGAACGGACTCGAACCGCCGACCGGCTGATTACAAATTGGTTGACCTT
>CAZPSY010000257.1:0-2572 GCA_964589295.1 uncultured Ignavibacteriaceae bacterium | reverse complement strand
TCGCAGGCGGGTCTTGCCAGATATGATGGATACAATCTCAAGTATTATACTAACATTCCATTTGACTCAACATCAATATCAAATAATTGGGTTACAGTTATAAAGGAGGATAAAAATGGAAATTTATGGGTAGGTACCGGGGGTGGAGGATTAAATTACTTTAATCAGAGCACTGAAGATTTTACCCGCTTTTTACAAGAGACAAGTAATTCCAATACAATCACCTGTAAAAATATAATCAGTATTATTCTTAACGATGACGGCACATTATGGATAGGTACGCAAGAAAGAGGATTGCTTTATATGAGTTTTGACAGCAACGGAGAGGCTATCTATAAATCTTATGATTTTAGCAGCGCTGAAGATATTAAACAAAAAGAAAAAGACAATATTATTATGAGTTTACTCAAGGATAGAGAAGACAAATTATGGATTGGCACAATGGAAAACGGGTTGATCTACTTTGATCCGGATACTGAAAATTTCGAACATTATAAATTTAATACTAATAACCCAAATGGGATAAGATCTAATTTAGTAACCTCAATTTGTGAGGATGATTCTGGAACAATCTGGTTTGCAACTGGTCATTTAATTTCTGAAATCCCCGGTACCGGGTTAGGAAGATTTGATCCAAAAGCTAAAACTTTTAGATACTATAACCATAATCCGAATGATCCGGCAAGTATATGTTCTGATTCTCCGTTTCATTTATTTATTGATAGATCCCAAACACTTTGGATAGGTTCATCAGTCAATGGACTCTGTTCAATAGAATTGGAACAAATGTATAATGGCAGTAAACCAATATTTACAAAATATGAAAATGTCGGCGGGAATATAATTAATTCAATTTATGAAGATAGACCAGGCAACATATGGGTAGGTATGTGGGGTGGACTTATGAGTAAATACGATAGACAGCAAAATCCATTTATCTGGTATAGACATATCCCCGGCAATCCAAATAGTTTAAGCGGTTATCGTGTTGAATGTATATACGTTGTTAGAGATGGTAAAATTTGGTTCGGGGGTAATTCTGGCTTAACTAAATTTGATCCGGAAACTGGTATTTATAAGCGCTACATATATGATCCTGATAATCCTAATGGTATCAGTTCAAACTGGGTCACTGCAATTTGCGAAGATAATGATGGTATGCTATGGTTTGGAACATTTGATAATGGAATCAGTATTTTTAACCCTTCAGATGAATCTTTCGAACATATCAAAGCGGATCCCGATAATAAATTCGGGCTTAGGTCAAACAAAATTAGATTCCTTCTCAAAACTAATTCCGGTGATATTTGGATATCTACCCAGAATCAAGGACTGCAATTATATGATCAGGAAAATAAACACTTCAAGTTTTTCGATGTTGATAGCAGCACTTCAAATGACGAAGCAACATCAATACTCTTAGAAGATAGCGAGGGGACTTTATGGATCGGCACAATGAATAATGGATTATACGGAGTGATTTTTGAAAACAAACAAATTAAAAAAATAAAACACTATGTACATAATCCAAAAGACAGAAACAGTTTGAGCAATAATTTTGTTCTGGATATAATTCAATCCAAAGTTCCTGGTAAAAATACTTTATGGATTGCAACTAATGTGGGTTTGAATAAGCTTGATTTAAACCTGGATACATTCACTCATTACTTTAAAAAAGATGGTTTACCGCACGATTTTGTATTAAAATTATTGGAAGATAGTGGGGGAAATATTTGGGCAGCAACTGCTAATAAATTATGTGTTTATAATGTTAAAACAGGAAAATTTAATAGTTACGGGGAGGATGACGGTATGCCCTTCACCGGTTTTGGCGGAGCGCGTCAAAACACTGCTGTTACTCTTGATGGGCAACTAATATTTGGTTCTGGAAAAGGAGGTCTCGGTTTGTATCCGGAAGAGATGATCAATGATCCTATCTACCCGCAAATTCGACTAACTGATTTCAAGATTTTTCACAAAAGTGCTAAACTGGATACTGCAATAAATTTCAAAAAAATAATTAACCTGAACCATGATCAAAATATATTTTCATTTGAATTTACCGACTTACATTTTTCCAATTCCAAAAGAAATCAATTTGAATATAAATTAGAAGGACTATATGATGATTGGATACACATCGGTTATGAACGTGTAATAAGTTTCACTGATATCGATCCAGGTAAATACATTTTCCGGGTAAAGGGCGTCACCAATGATGGCGTCTGGAATGAAACCGGTGCATCCATTGTATTGATAATTGCTCCACCGTGGTGGGCAACCTTTTGGGCGTACTTTATTTACGCTCTTTTATTCGTAACTGTTATGATATTGACCGTACGATTAGAAATCCGACGGAGGCAACATAAAATAGAAGCACAACTGCAAAAAGAAAAGGAAATGCGCAAACTTAATGAAGCAGAGCACCGCGCCTTAGTAGCAGAGCTGCAAAGCAAAGCTGCTGCAACGGAAAAGGAAATTGAAAAAGAACAAATGCGCAGCCGTATTGCAAGCGATCTGCACGATGAAATTGGCAGCAATCTTAGCAGTATAGATTTGATGGGACAAGTCC
>CAZPSY010000256.1:0-2574 GCA_964589295.1 uncultured Ignavibacteriaceae bacterium | reverse complement strand
ATCTAAATGATGATATGGATCTTGCTGAAGAATTTTTAGAATATGTTGTTCAAACAGTTCTTAAAGATAAAGCAGAAGAATTAAAAGTTTTAGAAAGAGATACCAGCAAGCTTGAAAATGTTAAACGACCATTGCCGAGGATAAGTTATGATGAAGCTGTTGAGATACTAAAGAAAAATGGTGTAGAGATTAAATGGGGTAAGGATTTGGGCGGCAGCGATGAAACGATAATTTCCAATCAGTTCGATAAACCGGTTATGGTGCACAGGTATCCTGCAGAAATAAAAGCATTTTACATGAAACGCGATCCGGAAAATCCAAAACTTGCTTTAGCCCTTGATGTGCTAGCGCCGGAAGGTTACGGTGAAATTATTGGCGGAAGCCAGAGAGAGGATAATCTTGATTTTCTGCTTGAGCGGATAAAGGAACATAAACTTCCGCAGGAAGCATTTGAATGGTACCTCGATTTACGAAGATATGGTTCTGTGCCTCACGCAGGTTTCGGTTTAGGTTTGGAAAGAACTGTTAGCTGGATTTGCGGACTTGATCATTTAAGAGAATCCATTCCATTTCCAAGAATGATTTACAGGAATACACCATAATATTTGTTTAAAAATATTTTCACTTTATTAGAAAACCAAATTATTCTGATTCTTTCAAATTAGAAAAAAAATTCAATTCTAAAATATTTTAAAATTACGGAAAACCTTCAGGATTATATGATTTCAGTAAAAACATTTTCAATATTAATTTTATTTCTTCTGCTCACCTTTTGTTTAGCAGGCGCTACGTTTGCATCAGGTAGTGATGTTAGTAATTCTACAGTTGTGCAGGAAGTAGTTATTCTTGAAGAAGGAGAAGTTGCACATGAATTACCATCACCTTACATGGTTCTTCCATTCATTATACTTCTTGCAATGATAGCAACCGGTCCGTTATTCTACCATCACTTTTGGGAGAGGAACTATCCTAAAATTGCTTTAATCCTTGGAGCAATAACTGTTGTTTACTACGTGGTTTTTCTTCACGATACACTTAGTCTCAAACATACAGCTGCGGAGTATTTATCATTTATCGCGCTTCTAAGTTCTTTATTTGTTGCATCAGGTGGGATATTAATTAAGATAGATAAAAAAGCAACCCCGATGCTCAACAGTATATTACTTCTTTTTGGAGCTGTTATTGCAAATATAATTGGTACAACCGGCGCTTCCATGCTGTTGATAAGACCATTCATCAAATTGAACAAAGACCGCATAAAACCTTTTCATATTATCTTTTTCATTTTTACAGTTAGTAATGTGGGCGGGGCTCTTACACCAATTGGCGATCCACCATTATTCCTTGGATTTCTTAAAGGTGTGGAGTTTTTCTGGGTTGTACAGCATGTATGGTACATTTGGCTGCCAACTATCCTGGCAATCATAGCTGTCTTCTATTTTATTGATTTAAAAAACAAAAATAAAAATAACACGGAAGTTACCTATTCCAACAAGATTGAATTCAGTGGGATGAAAAATGTTGTTTACCTTCTTATTATAGTTATCTCAGTATTTTTAGATCCTGCAGTTCTTAGCTGGGTCCCAAGTTTAGATCCAATGCCATTTGGCATAAGAGAAATAATTATGTTCTCGATAGTTTACCTATCATACAAAACAGCTGATAAAGAAATACTTAAAGCGAACGAATTTGATTTTGAACCTATAAAAGAAGTCGCTTACCTGTTCATCGGAATTTTTGCAACGATGATTCCCGCTCTTCAATTAATTGCCCACGAAGCAAGTGTTTTAGGCGATAAATTAACACCAGGAATTTTTTATTGGTCAACCGGAGTTTTATCAGCTTTCCTGGATAATGCCCCTACATACTTAAACTTTTTAAGTGCGGCGCTTGGTAAATTTGGATTAGAGATGACCGTGAAAGCAGATGTACTTGAATTCCAGAATCTGCATCCTATTTATCTTTCGGCAATTTCAGTCGGGGCTGTATTTTTTGGTGCGATGACTTATATAGGAAACGGTCCGAATTTTATGGTTAAATCCATCAGCGAAAGATCGGGAATAAAAATGCCGAGCTTTTTCGGATATGTTATTAAATATTCGCTGCCAATATTAATTCCAATATTTATTATAGTTTGGTTATTATTTTACTATCTCCAAGGGTGATTTATGAAAACTATTAAAGAAGTTTTAGATAAAAAATTAACAGGTCTCTATTTTGGAAACCGGGTGCTGCTTCCATTTCATTGTCATATTCTAAAGTTGAATATTGAAAATGATTTGATTACTGATTTCAGCCCTTGCTGCAAGGGAGTTCATATTTCGGAAAACCCGGATTTTATGGAAATTTATTTCCACGATTACAAAGATTTAGCCGAGGTGATGACTAAATACGAATCGATAAAAATGATTATTGTTGAAAAGGGCAAAGATATTTTCGACAAAAGAAATCATCTTAAAATTGCACTGCACCCCGAAGCTAAACATAATCTGAAAATTGAAGAACTTGGTGAAGACCAGATATTTATAGAGTAAGTTTGATTTTTATCTTACATTGCTTTAGTAATAAATAGTT
>CAZPSY010000255.1:0-2579 GCA_964589295.1 uncultured Ignavibacteriaceae bacterium | reverse complement strand
GAGTTCTTTAGTCTTTGGTACTAAATCATTGATTTATAAAACGATGAAAAAGTGAGAAGTGTCCTCATAGGCGTCCTCATTAAAAAATAAAACCCCTGTAACTTATTAAATTACAGGGGTTTATCTTTTATCATAGTAGCGGGGGCCACGCCTGCACTGCGTTTCGGCGGGCAGGCAGGATCCCGATTTTCATCGGGATTTCGCTCCACTCAACTTACAAACATTTCCTGTCCGATTACTATTTAAAAAAGAAAAATCCGGACGATGCCGGATTTTCTTTTTTAGTAGCGGGGGCAGTCCGCCGCGGCGGATTGAACCTTCAACTTTCGGGTTATTTACTCTTTAAAATTCTTTCTAGAAACTCTCTGCCAACTCCCGTCTTAAGCCATTTTTCTCTTATAAGGGCTTCAGTTTTATTATCAAATTCTTCTTTATAGATTAATCTCCAACCATTTCCTCTTTTTGTCCAAAATGATAGTGACTTATCATTATGCTGCTCTAATCTTAACTCTAAATCTTCTGTCATTCCTGTATAGTGAAATCATTCTTTACTTTTTATAACATAAACATAATAACTCATAGCTTTAAAATAAAAAAACCCCAACAAAAGTTGGGGAATTTTATTTTGTAGCGGGGGCAGGACTTGAACCTACAACCTTCGGGTTATGAGCCCGACGAGCTACCAATTGCTCCACCCCGCGATGTAAAATTTTTTAAGAACTCGTTTTAAAATTCAGGGTGCAAATATAAACATTCTCCCCTGCGATGTCAATTAAGTTTAATTTACCTAACTTAGAAATGAATTTCGCTCTTTAAACTTCACCATCATCAAAACTGGAAGTGACCCCATCAATAGTCTGCGAGCGCACGTGGATTTCATTCAATTTTTGAATTAATCGCAAGATCAATTTTCGTTTGTCATCAACCAACTCATCCATAAATGTCTTTACCTCGGGTATTCCGCATTCATCAACCATACCTTCGTAAAATTTTACCATTGCGGTTTCTTTCCGCAGTGCTTCATTTAAAGAAGCACAGGTATTTTTACAGGCGTGCTGGCAATCGGCATTATACTCTGCCATTTTTAAACCCATATTTTAGGTGAATAAAAATCAAGCTGATACCTTTTCTGTTTCAATTATAAGTTCCTTACCACGGGCAAGAGCTTTTTCATTTACAGGAATTAGTTTATGGCGATGTTCCGGTAACACCTTCTTCAATGTATTTATAATTGTGTCCATACTTACAATCGGTATTTTTTCAAGGAATGCACCCACCAGTATCATATTGGCAACCTGTTTTACTTGTAGTTTATCAGCTTCTTCAATAGCCGGTAAGCAAACAATATCAATATCATTGCGAGTTGGAGGATTAATAATTGTAGATTTTTCGTACATCAATAATCCACCTGGTTTAACTGCGCTTTCAAATTTATCAAGCGATGGTTGGTTAAGTAAAATAGCTGTATCAAACCGGGTAATAATTGGTGAGCTAATTCTTTTTTCGGATACGATAACAATACAGTTTGCAGTTCCTCCACGCATCTCGGGCCCGTAAGACGGCATCCAGCTAACCTCTTTACCTTCAGTCAATCCTGCGTAAGCAATAATTTGTCCCATCGAAAGGACTCCCTGCCCTCCGAATCCGGCAAAAATTATTTCGTGAGCTTTGTGCATTTTAAAATTCCTTTATAAGCATTAAAAATTATTTAGCACTCTCTGGTTTTTTAAGATCGCCAAGCGGGTAAACCGGGAACATTTCATCTTCAATATATTTTATTGATTCAACCGGGGTCATCTTCCATCCTGAAGGACAATTGGAAACAACTTCTACAAAACAAGTTCCCTTCTTTTCCTTCTGGTAATTAAAAGATTTTACAAAAGCTTTTTTCAGCTTTCTAACAGCATTAGCAGTATGAACTGCCTGGCGGGTAATGTAATAAGCGCCGGGCAATTGAACGAGCATATCTGCAATTTTTAAAGGATGCCCAACCGATGCAGTTTCTCTTCCGTAAGGTGAAGTTGTGGTAACCTGACCAACTAATGTGGTTGGAGCCATCTGTCCGCCGGTCATTCCGTAAATGCCGTTGTTTACAAACACCATCAAGATGTTTTCTCCTCTGTTAACGGTATGAATTGTTTCTGCAGTACCAATTGCTGCAAGATCTCCGTCACCCTGGTATGAAAAAACATAACGATCCGGTAGTACTCTTTTAATTCCTGTTGCAACAGCACTTGCCCTGCCATGAGCGGCTTCCTGCATATCAACATTCATATAATTATAGGCAAACACCGAACATCCAACTGGTGCTACGCCAATTGTTTTGTCCTGTATATCCAATTCCTGTATAACTTCCATTAACACCCTGTGAACTACGCTGTGCCCGCAACCGGGACAGTAATGGAAAGGAACATCGGTTAACGTATCGGGTCTGCAATAAACCTGGTCCATGCCTTCTGCTTCCGGTGGAAAGTCTAAAGTTGATGGTCTTTCAATCGACATAATTATCTCCTATTTATAAGCTTTTGGCTTAAACTTGAGGTACACTTTGTTTTTCAATTATCATTTCTATTTCTTCA
>CAZPSY010000254.1:0-2590 GCA_964589295.1 uncultured Ignavibacteriaceae bacterium | reverse complement strand
AAATTTGTCAAAATATTTGGCTACAATTTTTTCTTCTATTGATTTCACGTTTAAGTATTTTCTTCTTTATTTAAATTAGTAATTGATTTAATTACAATCTCAATTTCTCCATTCTTCATCTTTGATTCAAGAAAAAAGTCTTCGTTAGTTCAGTCCTGTTTTTTAAGCAGAGTATAAATCGCTTTGTGAGGTGAATATTTACCCTGGATTTCAACCGTTTTCAATTCTAAAACTTTGAAAAGCGGTTTAACTAGTTTTAATATTTCAGATTCCGATGAAAAGTATAGAACAGTGTTTAAAGGAGTCTTTCTATATTTTTCTTTTCCGCCAAATTGAGGGCTTTCCTCACTAAAGAAAACCGATAAATACGCGCCTCCGGGTTTTAGAAGTCTGTAAACATTATTAATATATTTTTCTCTATCCTCCGGGAAAATATGATGCAGAAGTTCCCAGTCATAAGCAAAATCATAATTATCTATTATTTCAGTCATATCACTTAGCACATTACTGACAACGAATTTACACTTAACACCTTTTTTATTCATCGATTTTTTTGCTATGTCAATAGCTTTTGGGGAGATATCAACCCCTGTAACATCGAAACCTTTACCTGCAAGATAAATTACATAGTTCCCGGCACCGCAACCAAGCTCAATTATTTTGCTTGTTTTATCTAAATGCGTATCGACAACTTTTTTGAGAAGATCGGGGGGAGTTTCTATGTTCCAGGGAATCTTTTCAAGTGGAACGGTACTATAAATTTCGTCCATCTGATTTTTAATCATTTATATCTCCTGTCAAAATTTTATATATGCAGTATATCCTTTTTTTTAGCACTCTCAATTTCTCTGATTTGATTAAAGAAATCAGTATTTGATTTTATCGCTGAGCCACTCAGTATATAACTCAGGTCTTCTATCCTTTAAAAATAATTTTTTAGCGTGAGATGCTCTTACTTTTTCAAGATCAATATCACAGTAAAGAATTTCTTCTGTTCCCGTATTTGCTTTTGCAATAACATTTCCAGAAGGATCACAAACAAACGATTCACCGGCAAAGGTTAAACATTCTTCCTCTCCTACTCTGTTACAAAGTGCAGTGAAGTAACCATTTTGAAATGCAGCTACTTTTAGTTCAGCTTCGTAAAGCCCTTCCGGCCATTCACCAACAGCACCGGCTTGAGGGATAAAAACTATTTCTGCATTATTTATTGCTAGTGCACGCATATATTCAGGGTAATGCCTGTCGTAACAAATTGCCACACCAATTTTACCAAACTTAGTATTGTAAACGGGCGCACCATTGTTACCAGGAGAGTAATATCCTTTTTCGTGAAAACAGTTATAATCAGTTATATGAATCATTCTGGTTACGCCGAGAATAGTTCCATCAGTATCAATCACTGGAGATGAATCGTAAGTGTTATCGTTTTCTTTTTCATAAAGGTTTAGAATTATAACAACACCAAGTTCCTTTGCAAGTTGTGTAAAGATATCTGTTGTAACTCCGGGTATTGTTTCTGCGAGATTTAAATTGTTATTGCCAGAAGGTTTTTGCGGATAAAACGGAGTAAAAGCAAGCTCAGCAAAACAGATTATGTTTGCACCGTTATTTGCAGCTTCTTTTACCGCAGCAATTCCCTTGCTTATGTTTGATTTGATATCTTCTGATGCTGTTTGTTGTATGAGTGCGATTTTCATTTTAAGCGTAACTTCCTAATTAATTTCAGCATTTATAAAATCAACCAAATCACTAACAAGCTCAATAAAACTTTTATTTGCGGGATTGCGAATACCAGGATTACTAAGTACAATTAAAAACATTTGTTTCTCCATATCTATCATAATTGCAGATCCCTGAGGATCAACAAACATAAATCCTTTTTCTGGAACATTATTACTTTTGCCATTCATCGTAGTGTAAGGTTGAGTGCGCAATCCTACTAATAATTTGTTTTTTTCAAGAGATGACCAGCCAGTAACCGTGTTCGCTTTTAGGTATTGGGTATCATCGTAATAACCATACTGTAACAGCATTTGTGAAAATATTGCAAGGTCGTATACTGTGGAATGTAAACCACTAAAGCCGGAAACACCATCCATTATTTCCAGCATCACATCACCGTAGGTTTTTACAGACGTGTAAAGCAAATTTTTATCCTGGGGAGAAGTAAAAAGGTGATTTAACGAATCCGATATTGAATGGTAGTTAGTGTTTTTCATTCCAATCGGTGAGTAAAAATTTGCAGAAAGGTATGCACTAATATTTTTGCCAGAAATTGATTCAATTATTTTTTGAAGAGCTACAAAATTAAGAATACTGTAATTCTGTTCTGCTCCAGGTGAATTAATGAGCTCTTCTTCTAAAATATTATTAACAAGCTCTTCTTTATTCCATTCAGGATTTAATTCCTTTAAGCTGGCAGCAAAACCAGATGTATGCGATAATAAATGTCCAATAGTAATTTTTCGCTTCTCTTCATCATTAAATTGAGGAAGATAATAATACGCCGGTTCATCAAGTTTAATTTTTCCGCTATCAACCAGCATCATAATGGCTTGTGTAGTTGCTGTAAAACTCGTTAACGAAC
>CAZPSY010000253.1:0-2605 GCA_964589295.1 uncultured Ignavibacteriaceae bacterium | reverse complement strand
GGATTGTGGAGAAGTACCGGGAGGAAGTGAGGGCCTATGTTCAGAGGATGTAGGGAACACTGAAATTATAGTCCTTGTACACGACGAAGGTCTCCACGCTTCGAATACCCTTTATGCTGGACATCTGCTCCGTGTAGAACTCGAGGAGGCTGAACCCTAATGTGACCTTAAGTCCCTTCTTTGGTGCTCCTGGAAAGGGTTCTTGTTCGTCTCGCGGCTCTGCCGGTCGCCTTGTTCGCTGTTGCCTTCTTCGTGGTCTTCTTCTTCGTGGTCTTCTTCTTCGTGGTCTTCTTCTTCCTTGCCGGGTTCTTCTTCGTGGCTTCTTTCTTGCCGGCCGGCTTCGTCTTGCCCGCCGTATTGCGAGACGCGGACTTCCTGGCGGTTGCGGAGCGCTTTCCCGTCTTGTTGCCCGTCTTCTTGGTCCGAGCCGCTTGCCGGCCTCGCTCGACCCGTGGCGCGACGTCTTCCGAAGAGGCATCGCCCATGTCGATGTCGACGCCGAAGACCGAGGACAGCTCGTCGGAGGCGAGGACCCGGCCTCGAGGGCGCTTGCCTGCCCTCGGAGGCTGCTCGACAGCGGCCTCCACCATCTCGGCCGGATCGACTCCCCTCAGGGTGAAAAGCATCTCGGGATTTCGGTCCAGGCGCGCGCCTACACCGTAAAGCGTGGCCGCCACGTGCTTGCACATGGTCGCCCAGTCAGGGCACGAGCAGCTCAGCGAGATATCCCCGGGGGACGGGAACAGTCCCTCGCCCTTGCGGGTCACGATCTCCATCACACCCTTTGACAGGGATCCGCGCAGCAGCTCCACCAGCGAGTCGATCCGGCCCGCGCACCGGCGCTTGATCCCGGTCCACCTGCGCGTTGCGATGGGCTTGATCCTGATGTCCACCTCGTAGATGTCCGAGCCGCTGACGAGAGAGCGCACGCGCCCGGCCTCGATCTGCAGATCGATCACCGAGCCGTTACGCACGTAAGTCCTGCCGCGTGGAAGACGATTGGCATAGTCGCTGTACGCCTCTAGGTTCTTGCACCATGCTTCTCCCCAGAAGGTCGTAGTGATCTTACGGCCGACGATCTCGACCGGCAAGACATGGCGGTCCGCCTTCTTCATCTTGGCGACCTCCCTTCTGGCCCGGCGGCGGCGCTCGGCCATCGGAATATAGGGACGCCATTCATAGTAAGAGTGCCGGCCCATCTGCTCACCTCGCTCAGGTTCTGTTCATGCCCTCTATCCTTCGAGGGCGCTGCTCAAATCGAGCGACACCATCGAAATCAACTCCTCGTTGCTCATCTCGGTCAAGGCCGACTCCGCTCCCCCCGACAGAATCTCGTCGGAGAGCTTCTGCTTGCCGGCCATCAGCTCGTGGATGCGCTCCTCCACCGTGCCCCGGCAGATAAACTTGTGGACGAGTACGTTCCTCTTCTGTCCGATGCGATAGGCGCGGTCCGTGGCCTGGTTCTCGACCGCCGGGTTCCACCACCGGTCGAAATGGATGACGTGGGATGCAGCCGTCAGGTTGAGCCCGGTGCCTCCGGCCTTGAGGGAGAGCACCATGAACGGCAGCCGGTCGTCTTCCTGGAAGCTCTTGACCAGCCCGTGGCGCTTCTTGACCGGCGTGCCGCCGTGCAGCACGAGCCCGGTACGCCCGAAGACCTCGGCCAGAAAGCCGGCCAACGGCTCGGTCATCTCCCGGAACTGGGTGAACACCAGCACCTTGTCCTGGCGCGCGGCGATGGACTCGCCGAGCTCGCGCAGCCGCGAGAGCTTGCCGCTGTCTCCGGGCTCGTAGCCGCCATCACCCAGCCACTGGGACGGGTGGTTGCAGATTTGCTTGAAGCGCATCAAGAAGGCCAGGACCACGCCGCGCCGCTCTATGCCGTCGAGTTCCGCGATCATCTTCTTCATCTCGTCGACCGACTGCTGGTAGAGAGCGGCCTGCCGCTTGCTCAGCAGGCAGTAGGCGTTGACCTCGGTTTTGTCGGGGAGATCGGCGATGACGCTCTTGTCGGTCTTGAGCCTGCGCAGGATGTATGGCTGCACCAGCCTGCGCAGCGGTGCGTAGCCTCCCTGCCTGCCCGACGCCATGGACTTGCAGAAACCGTTGAACGCCTTGGCGGAGCCGAGAAGCCCAGGGTTCAGGAAGTCAAAAATCGACCAAAGGTCGCCGAGCCGGTTCTCCACGGGCGTACCGGTCAGAGCCAGCCGCCACTTCGATTTCAGCGCCTTGACCGCCTTGGTCTGCTTGGCGCCCGGGTTCTTGATAGCCTGGGCCTCGTCCAGGATCAGGTTCCGCCATGGATGCTCTTTCATCCAGTCGGTCCGCATGACGGTGCCGTAGGTTGTGATCACCGCATCTTGTGCCTCCACTTCCTTTCTCGATAGCTTTTTCAGTTCTATCGAGGGGATGTGCGAGGGATGCGCGATCAGCACCTTCAGCTTCGGGGCGAAACGCTCGATCTCCTGGCGCCAGTTGTCGATGATTGATGCCGGAACCACCAGCAGATCGGCGCCCTTCTCCTTGTTGCGCAGGCTCAGGTAGAGAACCGCCAGAACCTGGATGGTCTTGCCCAGGCCCATGTCGTCGGCCAGGCAGCCGCCGA
>CAZPSY010000252.1:0-2679 GCA_964589295.1 uncultured Ignavibacteriaceae bacterium | reverse complement strand
CAATGAAACTTTAATATTCTGCTATGCTTACTAAATATTGAAAGGCAGAAAAACTTCACATTACCAAAACAAACATACGATAAATGCCCCTCTGAAAACTATCTCCGTTGTTGCAAGAAATTTGAGTTTTTGAGATTGTTAAGGTTATTTGATATAAGGTTGAAAACGTGCTTTGCAAATATCATACTCGATAGACCAGTAGCTGTCAGTCTAGTGAGGTCATAGTAATTTTAGTTTAAACAGGATAAAAGTATACTCCCCCAGTATAAATACAAGGGGAGTATCGGATAATTATTCATTGTAAAGCAGAAACCAACAGTGGAAATATAGTATAGTAGCTATTTATCCATAACGTTTCTGTAGCAGCGTTTGTTCAATTTTGTTAGATCTTATTCCTGCATACACTCCTGCATACACCCAAGAAGTTTTCGAAAACGGTTCTCCCCTTTTTCATCACTGGCGTTCTCTTCTTTTTCATCACTGGCACCACAGGAGTTGACATTGTCAATTACTTTTAATTCTTCACCCTCAATCTGTTGTGCGGAAAAAGGCTCCCCATTTATTGTGGTGCCACTCAATACCAACCTGTAGGAACCAACGTCAGCGTTCAAACAGAGTCCATTGACCACATCTTCGACTTCAAACTTTCCCACAAAGTTTCCACGACTGTCACACTTTGAAGGATGACTACAAATCTCACAACAATCATCTTCTGAATTACATTCCTGATTGTCTTCTATTCTTAAACATACCTCGGCATCAACACCCATATCCACATCTCCACAAGGGATATTCGTGTGAACGCTGAAGTCATTGCCGCCACATTGAAGGTTAATACCTGAATTTTGCACGAAAGGATAAAAAAGAGTAGTCAAACCATTGGGGAGTCCTGTATTAATGGGGTTAAGCAAAAAACAAACCAATAATACAGGAGGAACCCCAAATGGTTAAAAAGCAAAGAAAAGATAACACGAAAAGGCGCATCAGTAAAGCAGATAACAAGAATCCCGAAAAGGCAAGGAAAATCAGTGCTTCTACGCATTATGAGACATGCAGCGAACAACTGAGCCCATTTGGCGGTGTCCTGGCGCTGATAAAGTTTTTCGACGTGATAAAATTCGAAGAGATTTTCGAACAAGTCTATCACAAGCCCAAGCGAGAAACCAAGCTGGACAACTATAAAATGGTAGTGGGCATTGTGATGCTACTATTTATAGGGTTTAATCGTCTGGCACATTTTGCCTATATCCGGTGGGATGCCATGCTGTGTGGATTTTTCGGAGTGATGTCTTTGCCGGTAGTGAGCACGTTCTGGCGGTATGTAAACAGCTTGGGAATAAACCAGGCAAACAGTCTTCTTAAGGTTATGAGCATATTACGTGAAAGGGCGTGGCAGCAATGCAGGTTGAACTACAGACGGATTCATGTTGATATTGATACCACAGTTGAAACACTCTACGGCAATCAGCAGGGAGGTCGGAAAGGACACAATACAAAACACCGGGGCAAAAAGGCATACCGCCCGATACTGGGTTTTATAGAAGAGAGCAGAGAGTATCTGGTGGGAAAGCTGAGGAAAGGGAAAACGGTCAGTGGTAAAGAATGTGCGACATTTATTAAAACCATAAAGCCTCAACTGCCGGGCTGTGTAAAAGAAGTCGTTGTACGAGCAGACGGTGAATTATTAAGCGGGGAAAGCGTATCGGCTTTAATAGAAGAAGGTTTTGATTTTATCATCGGCAATAAGAAATGCAATCCTAAATTTGATTCAGGCAAATGGTATAAAGTCGGGAAAGGGGAAGGGATAAAATATAACAGCTGTAGGTATAAGCCTATGGGTTGGGAAGTCAGTTGTCGTTTTGTAGTAATGCGCATACTGAAGGAAATCCATAACGATAAAGGCAAGCATGTACAACTTCCCCTGTTTGAAGAGGACCTGTATATCTACCGAATATTTTGCACCAGCCTTAAAGGTAAGGCGCATAAGGTTATTGCAAAATACGACAAACGGGCTGATGTAGAGAACCTGATTGGAGAAGCGAAACGAGAAGGTCTTGATGCAATACCATCGGCGAAATTCAAAAATAATTACGCCTGGTTTCAGTTAGTGATGTTAGCCTATAATATCTGGCGTTATATGAAAATTCTGGCACAGAGGAGCATCCAGGAAGCACCGGCAAGCAGGAGTGATACTGCTCATGGTGCATTGAAGGGGATAATGGACAACACAATTAGGCTTGCGAGGTTGAAACTTTTGTTTATCGCAGCCAAAGTACCCTTTCATGACAATAAGACAACAGTAAAATATTCAATTCATGATGCGCGAACACCGGCAATGCTATATTTTTTAAAATTTCTAGATAAAGCGCGCACTAAAGTAAGGCCATGGATAGAAGGAAGTCTTTGGCCATGCCGATTTGCTTTAAATTCAACATAGGTGTGCAAAGAATATTTTGCACGAAAGTGTTTCATCCTTCAATAGAGGGGCAAAATCTGGCACATAATGAGTTGAATTAAGGCAAAACGCGAAAATGGAATGTGTCGGATGATTGTTACGAAGATGAAACGGCTGAATAAATAATTCTTCAACCGTTCACAATGGGAGGTTTCGTGCAAAATTCAGGTATTAATTAAAAGAGGTCATGAAGTTGAAACTGCCACCACTGGAAGTCAGGGGAT
>CAZPSY010000251.1:0-2682 GCA_964589295.1 uncultured Ignavibacteriaceae bacterium | reverse complement strand
CTTTTGGAAAACAAAAGAAGAAAATAATCTAATTCTACGCGGGACAATTCAATATATAAAAAGCGCTCATTCGAGCGCTTTAAAACTGCAACTCAGCCAAAAATTTTAATTAGTCTTTTGGTTTCGCTTCATTAACAACAATGTTCCGACCATTAAGATCCGAACCGTTCAATGCTTCGATTGCTGCACTTGCTTCAGAATCGGATTCCATTTCAACAAATCCGAATCCTCTCGACCGACCAGTTTGACGATCTGTTACCACTTTGGCAGACACTACGTTTCCGTATGCCGTAAAAGCTTCTTTCAAAGCTTCATCGTTTACTGCCCATGGGAGTGATCCCACAAAAAGCTTAGTACTCACTAACTTTACCTCGAAAAATAATTAAAGAACTTGCGGTAACTATTACCGTCATTAAATATATAATTATTGCTATTGAAAACAAAGCTATACAAGTTAAATTATTGTTATAAGTAATTAACTTGAAGAAACAATATTAATTGCATCGGAAAGATCGTTGGAAGGTTCAATTTTTAGTTTTTGGTAAGAAGAGCTTTCTTTATAATTATCCCCGGGTACTATTATTCTATTAAAACCAAGTTTTTCTGCTTCTTTAATTCTCTTTTCAATATTGCTGACACTTCTTATTTCTCCGCCCAATCCCACTTCTCCGATAATAACCGTGTTGTTATCAATTGAAAAATCTTTCAAACTGGAAACAATACTGCAGCAAACGGCAAGATCAACTGCTGGTTCAAAGATGCGCACTCCGCCAGCCATATTTATAAATACGTTATGTGATGAAAGTTTTAAGCCGGATCTTTTTTCGAGAACAGCTAAAAGTATAGAAAGACGCCTCTGATCGAACCCGGTTGAAACTCTCTGAGCATATCCATAATTAGAAGGAGTTACAAGTGCCTGCACTTCCAGCAGTATTGGTTTAGTTCCTTCTATGCTACAGGTAATCACCGATCCGGAATTGCGCCTATTTCTTCCGCTTAAAAAATACTCGCTGGCATTTTTAACTTCTCTCAAACCATCTTCATGCATTTCAAATATGCCAAGTTCATTTGTGCTGCCAAACCTGTTTTTAGCTGCTCTTAAAATCCTGTAAGAGTGATGCGACTCACCTTCAAACTGTATAACGGTATCAACTATATGTTCCAGTAACTTTGGTCCGGCAATCATTCCTTCTTTTGTAACATGCCCAATTATTATAACTGAGTAGTGTTTCTGCTTTGCCTCTCCCATCAATAACGAGGTACATTCCCTGATCTGTGTTATAGTGCCCGGAGAGTTTTCAAATTCGCTACGGTACATTGTTTGGATTGAATCAATAATAACAACAGATGGTTGAAGCTGGCTAATAGCTTTTAGAATATGACTCATATCGGTTTCGGCAAGTATGTAAAGCTCATCGGCTTCAAGTTTTAAGCGGGTTGCTCTTAATTTTAATTGCTGTGCTGATTCTTCTCCTGTTACAAAGAGAACTTTCCTATTTAAACTTGCTGCTGCCTGCATTGCAAGTGTCGATTTTCCAATTCCCGGATCTCCTCCCAGTAAAATCACCGAACCCTGCATTATGCCTCCGCCAAGCACCCGGTCGAACTCAGCAATACCTGTTTTAAATCGTTCCTCTTCTTTAGTGCCAACATCATTGATCTTTTTTACTTCTACTTCACCGGAAAATGCTGCAGTTTTTCTTTTATTCTTTTCTATAACCTCTTCTGTAAAGGAATTCCAGCTCTCACATTCCGGACATTTGCCTAACCACCGAAGAGATTCATACCCACAGCTTGAGCAAATATATTTTATTCTTGTTTTAGGCATAAAGAAATTTTATCGCCAGGAAATTGTGTTGAATTATAGAAAACCACCAACCACTTTTTCTACTTTACCAATGGCAGCAGTAATTTGCGAAACATCTTTTCCCCCTGCGGTTGCGAGATGAGGTCTTCCGCCCCCGCCTCCGCCAACCAGTTTTGCCAGCTCACCAACTATCTTACCGGCACTAAGTTTTTTAGATTTTATAAGATCATCGGAAACGATAGCAACAATACCAACCTTGTTATCAACCTGTGCAACAAGTACACCAATTCCGCTTTGTATCTTACTTCTCATCTCGTCGCCGAAAGCTTTAAGTTCGTCCATATTATCCGCTGTAACTTTTCCTTTGTAGATTTTAATATTACTAACTTCAGAAGCTAATGCAAGAATATGATCGAGCTGCCCAAGCTTATCCTTAAGTCGTAACTCAGCCACTTCCTTTTCAAGTTTCTTCTTATCTTCCAGCATCAAATTAATTTTTTCTTTATTGTTCCTTAGCAAGTTTAACTGGTCATCAATATAAGATTCAACACCCGCGCCGGTAACTGCTTCAATTCTTCTAACACCGCTTGCTATGGATGACTCGCTTGTAATTTTAAACAAACCGATTTCAGATGAGTTCTTAACATGTGTGCCGCCGCAAAACTCCAGTGTAAAATCCCCAAATTGAACAACATTTACATTATCGCCATACTTATCTCCAAAGAACATAAGAGCTCCCATTTTTTTTGCCTGGTCAAATGGAATTTCTCTGTGATGAATTAACGGGTAGTTTCTGCGTAGCTCATCATTTACAAGTGCTTCTATATCTTTTAATTCTTCCGGGCTTAATTTTGCAAAATGTGTAAAGTCAAATC
>CAZPSY010000250.1:0-2729 GCA_964589295.1 uncultured Ignavibacteriaceae bacterium | reverse complement strand
AGTATCACAAATCCACGCGTGCTGAGTAAGGTCTTTCGCTTTTTCAATATTTAATGTTGCAGGTTTTTTACTAAACATTGCAAAGAACTGTGCAAATGCAGCAATTGTAAATACTATGAAGTGAGGAATTCTTATTCTTAATGCTTTTTTACCAAGCGCCTTTGCTGTTACGTTCCCAATTTCATCCCAGGTGTAATATTTTTCAGAGCTGATAAAATATATTTCTCCAGCCGATTTATCAGAAGTTGCAGCTAAATATAATCCTTCCGCAAGATCAGCTACATGAATCAAACTTAATATTTTTTTATCAAAACCTATTAATGTGGTTAAACCTTTATTAAATGTTTGGAAGTAAATAAATACTTCCGTATCCCGTTCACCATACACAGCAGGTGCCCGGCAAATTGTAATCGGCAATTTATCTGAATAAGAGAGAGCAACTTCTTCCTGTTTTTTTTTACTCCTGGCATAAGTAGTGAGTGGTTTGCATTCTGTCTCTTCATTAACTGGATTGTCATCGTAAGAAGGACCGGTCACGGTTTGGCTGCCAACTATCAAGAATTTTTCTATTGTAGCCGGAGATTCTAAAACTACTTCAAGCATAGTCCTGGTCGCTTCAACATTTCCGTTAAAATAACCTTCTGAAGTTTTTGCCTTTACAACACCAGCAACATGATAAATAAATGAAGCATCTTTAAACGCCATTCTTAAATTTTCTTTGTCAAACAATCCCCCATCAAAAATTTCTATGGGTTTATCTTTAAGCCAGCGCATATCGCTTGTTTTTCTTGTTATACATCTAACAATCAAATCTTTTTTTAATAATAAATCTACAAGATGACTCCCTACAAAACCGTTTGCACCAGTAACCACAGCTATTTTCTTATTGCTCATATTTATATCTCTATTTGATTTTAACTCTATTTAATGATAGATTTTGATGTAAAACTTACAAAAAACTTAAACATTTTAATATTTCTAACATACCATTTTAATCAAGGAGGAATCTTTGGATTTATTTCAAAAGTGCTATGACTTTACCCGTGCGGATGAAGTTAAAGCATCAGGGTTCTATCCATATTTCCGGGCAATCGAGGCAAATGAAGGACCCGTTGTGCAAATTGAGGGTAAAAAAGTTATTATGGCAGGCTCAAACAACTATCTTGGACTAACTTCTCATCCACATGTTGTTGAAGCTGCAATTAAAGCTGTAGAAAAATACGGTACCGGCTGCTCAGGATCTCGATATCTTACCGGGACGTTGGATTTACATGAGGAGCTGGAAGCAAGACTCGCTAAGTTCTTCAATAGAGAAGCTGTCCTGCTCTTCAGCACAGGTTATCAAACGGCACAAGGTATTATTCCTACCTTAGTTGGAAGAAATGAGTACGTAATTTCTGATAGAGATAATCATGCTTGTATTGTTGCCGGTACTATGATCACGAAGGGAATTTTGGGTAACCTGGTTAGGTACAGGCATAATAATATGGATGACCTTGAAAAAGTAATTTCAAAAATTCCTAAGGATGCTCCTAAGCTTATTGTAAGTGATGGTGTTTTTAGTACAGGTGGCGAAATTGTTGACCTTCCGAGGATGAATGAAATTGCAAAAGCCAATAATGCAAGAATAATGATTGATGATGCACATGCAGTTGGAGTTATTGGTAAAGGAGGAAGAGGCACGGCAAGTGAATTTGACCTGGATAACGAAATCGATCTATCGATGGGAACTTTTAGTAAAACTTTTTCTTCTCTTGGTGGTTATGTTGCCGGACCCGAAAGAGTTATAAACTTTATTAAACATTTTTCTCCTGCATTAATCTTCAGCGCATCACCAACTCCGGCTTCTGTGGCATCTGCAATTGCTGCGCTGGATATTCTGGAAAAAGAACCTGAAAGGGTACAACGTTTGCTTGATAATGCCGCGTATATGAGAAAAGGGCTAAAAGATAAGGGCTTTAATGTTATCGATGGTAGAACCGGCATTGTTCCTGTAATAGTTGGTAACGACGAAATCGCATTTAAAATGTGGCGCTTACTTTATGATGGTGGTGTTTTTGTGAATGTATTTATCTCTCCCGGTGTTCCCGAGGGAAGACAAATGATGAGAACAAGTTACATGGCAACACATGAGAAAGAACACCTTGACGAGATCATTCGTATATTTGAAGAAACCGGAAAACAGGTAGGGTTAATTTAATTGCTCTCTAAAAAATTATTTTAAGCATACCTTTGTGAAACGGGGTATGCTTTTTTTATGAGGAAAAAATATGAGCTCTATTACAGTTAGATCAGTATCAAATAAAAAAGATCTAAACGATTTTATAAAATTTCCCTTTACAGTTTATAAAAATTATAAGTATTGGGTTCCTCCGTTAAATATGGAACAGAAAAACCTTCTTAATCAAGAAAAAAATCCTTTCTTTAAAAATGCCAAAGTAGATTGCTTCCTTGCTGAAAGAGACGGTAAAATAGTTGGAAGAATAGCTGCGATAAAAAATGATCTGCATCTCAAAAATCATAATGATGATTCAGGACACTTTGGATTTTTTGAATGTATTGATGACCAGGAAGTAGCGGATGCACTATTTAATAAGGCTAAAGATTGGATTAAAACGAACGGTTTAAAATATATGAAAGGTCCTGCCAATCCCTCCAGCAATGATGTTTACGGAATGCTTATGGAAGGGTTTGATGATACTCCGCGTTTGCTTATGCCTTACAATCCT
>CAZPSY010000249.1:0-2742 GCA_964589295.1 uncultured Ignavibacteriaceae bacterium | reverse complement strand
AGGTTACAAAAATTGGATCAACAATTGGGACTGCTGCTTATATGTCACCCGAACAGGCAAAAGGAGAAGATGTTGATCATCGAACAGATATCTGGTCCTTTGGTGTTGTGCTTTATGAAATGCTTACAGGCGAATTACCATTTAAAGGTGATTATGAACAGGCGGTTGTCTATTCCATTTTGAATGAACAGCCCCAACCAGCATCGAGTTTTAAATCGGGAATACCTACCGAACTTATTCATATAATCAACCTGTTGCTTGAGAAGAACCCCGAAGACCGCTATCAATCCTTTTCAGATCTCTTAATTGATTTGCACCGTCATAAACTAGATTCTACCAAAGTTTCATCAACTACAATGTCAGCAACGGAACATTCGCAACAATATCAAAAAACTTCTGGTGCAAATGCAATATCAAATGAAAAACAAAAGCACAAAAATCGTATTCCTTTGATTACTGCCGTTGCTTCACTAATAATCATTTTAATTTTAGTAAAAATTTTCTTCTTTTCCGCCGCTGAGTCTACAAATCAAGAAAGACTTCCAATTGCAGTTGCTGATTTTATCAATCAAACCAATGAACCGGAACTGGATGGATTATCGGGAATGTTGATTACTGCCCTTGAGCAATCCCGCAAACTAGCAGTTGTCACCCGCTCCCGGATGTTTGACATTCTAGGGCAGATGGGTAAAAAGGATGTTGATAAAATAGATGAATCATTAGGACAGCAAATATGTAAACAGGCAAACATTGAGGCAATGGTTGTTGCCTCCATTCGCAAATTCGGCAAGCTCTATACCATTGATCTCAAGGTGGTCGATCCTAATAAGGATGAATATCTTTTTACTGCCAAAGAAGAAGCAGAAGGTCAGGAAAGTATTCCATCCATGCTGGACAAGCTCTCTGAAAAAACCCGTATTGGATTAAATGAGAGGATTGCACAGGTTAACGAAACTAGCCGGAACGTTGCCAGCGTTACGACGAATAATCTCGAATCTTATCAGCATTTCTTTCAAGGCGAACAACTTATTAATCAACTCAAAATTAAAGAAGCGATTGAAGAATTTAAAAAAGCTGTTGCTATAGATTCTACCTTCGCTCAAGCGTATTATCGGCTCGCCTATGCTGAATCATGGGAAGATGAAAGTGAAGTAATTCAAAAGAGTCATTTAGATCATGCTCTCAAACATATAAACCGAATGCCCGAGAGAGAACAATACCTTGTTAGGGCAACAAATGCGATAATCGATAACAACTATAAAGCCGGTGTTGCTATTCTAAAAGAAATGGAACAAATCTATCCTGATGATAAGGAAATGATCTATAATATTGGTGATTGGTCATGGCATTTAAATGATTACACAACCGCAGTTGCGTATCTTGAAAAAACCCTGCAAATTGATCCCAATCATCAACGTGCTTTACAACACCTCACCTGGACTTACCGGGATATGGGAAATTATGACAAAATGCTTG
This sequence comes from uncultured Ignavibacteriaceae bacterium, assembly GCA_964589295.1. GTDB lineage: Bacteria > Bacteroidota > Ignavibacteria > Ignavibacteriales > Ignavibacteriaceae > JAZGGS01. The sequence goes on along the minus strand of CAZPSY010000249.1, from coordinate 1,266 downwards.
AGACTGCTAAGCGATATGTAGCTGTCTCCGGTTCGGGAGAGTCTTATCAGTTATTGAGCAATGTTTATACTCGATTAGGTCAGTTGGAGCAAGGAATATCAACCTTAAAGCAAGCCCGGGATTTATTGCCAAATAATTACGAGATAACGGGGTCAATTGCAGATTTATATACATATCTAGACCAATATGCGAAAGCAGAAGAAGAGCTGAAAAAACTTATTGAAAAAAATCAATCTACTGAAGCAAAGCATTATGGCTATGATAAACTAGCTGAATTATACCCATTCCAAGGGAAGTATCGGAAAGCATTAAATTTTGCTGATAAGGGAATAGAACTTAGTTGGCAAAACGAGGATACAACTCGTGCCTTGATTTCACATATCCGCAAAGGATTTTTATTATTTTTCGGTTGGAATGATCTTGACAGAGCCTGGAAAGAAACTGAAAAGACTTTCCCATTCAAAAATACAATAACCTTCTTACCTTATTGGGGTGCTCTATATACAATGCAAATATATCATGGAGATTATGACGAAGCACTAAGCGTTGCAAAGACAATTCCTATCGAATGGGCTTATCTATTGGCGAAATCAATAATTTATAGTTTAGAGCGGGATGAAAAAAATGCTGAAATTTTTGCTGATAGTACTTTTCAAACCTGTTCAGATTTTGCTAAAATATCGATACTTTACCTGCTGGCAGAGTGTCAATTTGAAAAAGGTTTATTTGATAAAGCCCTTGAATCCCTTAGGAAACTACAACCAATAAACAGCAATTTTTATTACTGGCGCGCTGCTTACTATCCAAAAAGTTTTTACCTGATGGGCAAAATTTATGAAAAGAAAGGCGATACAACTCTTGCCATAAAAAATTATGAGAAGTTTTTAGAACTATGGAAAGATGCTGACAAGGATTTGCCAGATTTGATAGATGCTAAAACCAGATATGCAAAACTTACAGAGTTGGATTCAAAATGATTGGCAAAATAATTCTACATTATAATATTCTTGAAAAACTCGGCGAAGGCGGGATGGGTGTAGTTTACCTTGCCGAAGACACAAAGTTAGAACGTAAAGTTGCTATAAAGTTTTTGCCAAGACATATTGCAAGTAATTCTGAAGAACGTGAAAGATTTAAGATAGAAGCAAAAGCAGCCGCAGCATTAAACCATCCGAATATTGCAACAATCCACGCGATTGAAGAATCAGAAGATCAAATATTTATTGTGATGGAGTATATAGACGGAGTTGAGTTAAAGGATAAAAT
>CAZPSY010000248.1:0-2770 GCA_964589295.1 uncultured Ignavibacteriaceae bacterium | reverse complement strand
GATATATCGAGCCCTGTTTTTTCAGTATATCTTTCTTCTATTTCTGTAATCTTGTTATACTCAAATTCAAGTTTCTCGTCATCTGTTTTACCTTCATCAATTGCATTTTGGATTTCATCAGTAACATCCTCAATAAGCACCAGCTGATCAACATATAAACCGGGGACGGGTCTTTCATCTTCAATAGTAGTGGAAATAAAACCATCTTTATGAAGATCTTCCCCTTCTCTTGTAACCTGTGTAATAGTTTGTCTCGCACAATGATGGTTTGTCATAACCAACCCATCCGCCGAAACAAAAGAAGCAGAACAATAATTAGCAAACCTTAAAGCTGCCAACCTAACATTATCAAACCATTCATCACCCAGGCTGAAATTATATTCTTCTGAAAAATAATCGGTTGGTGGAAAATCGAATGTCCACATTTTTCCATTGTCGAATTTGCCAGCTTTAACAGTGTCAAGATTCAGCCAGTTAGAAGATGATTGTGCGAATAAAATTCCGTTGGAAAGAATAAAGCTTAAGATAAAGGACAGAATTAAGGTTTTAATCCTGAGTTTAAAAAATTCCATTTTAACACTCCGCAATTGAAATAATTAAGTGATATTTGTTAATAGAACGAGCTAACATAAAGAATAATTACTTTTGAAAAAAAGAGAAACTATGAGTGCGGTGCTTATTATATATGAATGGGAAATGATGATCATAATCCTGGGTAGTAATTTAAGGAAAGCAACCGGACATATTTCACCTGCCGGTAAATAAACCGAAAATGCTTACTCATTGGTATGTCGTGCAACCTTAAATGTAAGAATCGGGTTGGTACAATGGTTCAATTTCCCATTCATCCTCAACCGTTCCAATACAATGCGAACATTTTGGAACGTTAAAAACCACCTTCTCTTCGTTGGGGGCTGCTCGAACAAAATTAAGAATTGTTCTACAACTCGAACATTGTACAACATGCGATGTTGTTGTTTTCGCACTGCAATCAGGACAAAGATAACCTAAATCCCCTGGGCCTTCCTTCGGGTTAACCAGGAAAATAGAGTTACATTTAGAATTGTTGCATTTAGCGAAGTGCCATTTAATCGTATCAGTATTTTCGATATTGCTCTCCACGTTTTTGATATACGTAATGTAAAAAGTAAATAGATAAAAGTCTATTGAAAAAAGAGTCTCTCTGCATTTTTTTTGGGGAATCTTCCCTTCAACCACAAAAATAAGGAAGAAAGATGCAGTAATTATTCACAAAAAAAAATCCATATCTTTGTACTTCAAATATTTTTGACCTAAATATTACTCTTTAGAACTATGGAGACACTTAATGAGAAAGATAATCGGCTTTAAAGCTTACGATTTCCGTGGTAAAGTGCCTGGTGAACTGAATACAGAACTTGCTTACAAAATTGGACGGGCTTATCCAAAATATATTGATGCAAAACATATCGTGGTAGGATACGATATCAGGAAATCATCGGTAGAAATTTCTGAGGCACTTATTAAAGGATTAAACGACAGCGGTGTTAGTGTTACTAACATCGGGTTGTGCGGCACCGAGATGGTTTACTTTGCAACCCCTCATCTTAATGCCGATGGAGGAATAATGATAACTGCAAGCCATAATCCGCCTGAGTATAACGGGATGAAGTTTGTAAGAAAGGATTCTGTCCCCGTAGGTTACAGTTCAGGTTTAAATGAAGTTGAACAGATGATACTGGATAATAATTTTGATGATATTAAAGTTGAAAAAGGAACAGTTGATAATGTTAATGTAATGGAAGACTTTATAAATAACCTAAGCCAATTTTATGATGCGGAAAAAATAGACCCGCTTAAGGTTGTTGTGAATGGCGGAAACGGCTGTGTGGGGTTGGCACTAAATGCCATCGAATCAAAACTTCCTATTGAAATGATAAAAATATTTAACGTACCAGATTCAGAGTTTCCTAACGGGGTTCCAAATCCTATGATTGAGGAAAACCGCAAACCAACCATTGAAGCTATAAAAGAGCATAACGCCGATTTGGGAGTTGCCTGGGATGGCGATTATGACCGTTGTTTTTTCTTTGATGAAGAAGGAAATTTTATTGAAGGATACTACATCGTTGGATTATTGGCAAAATCAATTTTAAAAAACCATCCGGGCGAAAGCATAGTGCACGATCCACGGCTTATATGGAACACACTTGAAATTGTTAACCAGCGCGGCGGCAAGGCTGTTGAATCCAAAAGTGGGCATGCATTTATAAAAGAGAAGATGCGAGAGGTAAATGCAATTTACGGCGGCGAGATGTCTGCTCATCATTACTTTAGGGATAATGCATATTCCGATAGCGGAATGATCCCATTTCTTTTAATTATGCAGCTTATGTCTGAAGAAAAGAAATCTCTTTCATCTTTAGTTAGCGAGATGATTGAAACCTATCCCTGCTCAGGCGAAATAAACTCTACAATTGATGATGCAGCAGCAAAGATGAAAGAAGTAGAAGCAGCGTACAGCGATGGCAATATCGTTTATGTTGATGGATTATCTGTTGAATACCCCAACTGGAGATTTAACTTAAGAATGTCTAACACCGAGCCGATTTTAAGATTGAATGTTGAAAGCCGTGGTGATGAAAAATTAATGAAAAAGAAAACAAAAGAGCTGCTAAAGCTAATAAGAGGCTAAGCTGAGATTCTTTTATCCTTGCTTCCTTATTTTTTATGCACCGCATTTTTTTATTGATCCACTTGCCATTCCCTTTAAATTTTCTTATTATTATTG
>CAZPSY010000247.1:0-2774 GCA_964589295.1 uncultured Ignavibacteriaceae bacterium | reverse complement strand
AGAGAAAATCGTTTTCATATTTACCGCTAATTTTTATAGAAACTGTTTTTATGAAATTATTATAGTTAAAGTTTTTAATACTGTGCAATGTATTTCAAAATCTGGAAATGCTAATTAAATATTATCCATAAATTATTTAAAAGAATGTCTTCGGGTTGTCAGTTATCCAAATCTGATATAAATTCTATCTATATTTCTATTCACTTTTTGGTGATGATTGAGCAATTTACTTAATGAATGAACTTGAAATAACAATTTCTATTATCGGCGGAATTGCAGGATTATTTGCTGGAGCCGAAAGTTTGGTGCGCGGAAGTTCTTCGCTTGCATTGCAAATGGGCATATCGCCGCTGGTTGTTGGGCTTACTGTCGTAGCATTTGCCACAAGCAGCCCGGAGCTGGTTGTTAGCATAAAAGCGGCGCTGGAAGGTAATCCTGGAATTGTGGTTGGCAACGTTGTTGGCTCCAATATCTGCAATATTGGGTTGATACTTGGTGTGGCAGCACTTATTTCGCCAATGCAGGTTAAGACACAGCTTGTAAAACGCGAAATACCAATAATGATAATAGTCGGTTTTATTTTAGTGCTAGTACTGGCAAACGATTCAATCTCCCGCCTGGAAGGTATGCTGCTCATCCTGGGAATAACCACCTATGTAATTTTAAGTTATTTGTATGCAAGAAAAGATAAAGTAATAGAAACCTCCAAGGAATTTATTGAAGGTATACCCGCAGGGAAAGCAAAAAGTGTCTGGATATCAATATTACTAATTGTAGGGGGACTGGGGTTGCTGCTGGGCGGCGCGCATATTTTTGTTAATGGCGCTGTTGAGGTTGCAGTAAGATTGGGCGTTAGCCAGGCAATTATAGGTCTTTCAATGGTTGCGCTGGGCACAAGTTTACCCGAACTGATAACATCTATTATTGCATCTTTCAGGAATGAAAATGATATCGCAATAGGTAACGTAGTGGGTTCCAATGTTTTTAATGTATTAAGCGTTTTAGGATTTTCTTCCGTTATCAATCCTATCAGTTCTTCAGGCGTTGGTTATATAGATCTTACCATTATGATGCTGTTTATGATAATTATTCTTCCAATGAGTAAAAGCGGTTTTGTTTTTAAAAGATTTGAAGGAGCAATATTGTTAGCTGGATATTTTGCTTATATATTATATCTTGCCTTGTAAAATCTGCAAAAGGGGAAGATTAATAATTTCTTTTTGAACGAAGAAATAAATAATTTTCGCATCACTATTAATTGTATAAATAGGAAGCGTAATTAAATATGACAAAAGAATCGTATATCACATTAAAAAAAGTTTTAATCTATTTAATTGCTGTTGTAATGATCTTTTTAAGTGGTTGCAAAACTAACCCACCAAACGCACCTGATGATATTGGAACTGGAAAAATATTTTTAAACATTAAGTTGCAAACTCCAGCAAAAATTGGTGCTGCAGATAAAACTGTATTAATAGAAGATTTTGCAAACGTAAGTTGTGACCCCTGTGTTAAGTCCAATAAAATAATTGAGTCCTTAACAAACGTAAGGTACGGACCATCAAAACTAGTTGCCGTAAAGTTTCCAACTAATTTCCCATCGCCAAACGATCCGTTCTACCTTGCAATTCCGGATATTTGCGACGCACGCATGCTTTATTATAATATTTTCTTTGCCCCAACTACAATTATAGATGGTATTTTGTACCCTATCCCTACAGATTCACTAAGTGTTATTGAAAAAGTAGATGAGCGGTTGGCATTAAGTCCGCAGTTTGGATTGGAAGTTACTGACAGCACTGCAGGTGGTAATTATTTTATAAATGTTACTTTGCAGGAAATAAACACTATCGGATTGAACTTAGACGAAATAGCACTCCACACAGTAATAACCGAAACTGATATTGAATTTGAAAACCCGCCCGGGTCTAATGGTGAGACAAGATTCTACGATGTTGTGCGATCAACCGTGCCCACATTAAATGGTGAATCTGTAGCAAATATTGTTCAAAATGGGGAAGTTTCGTTCGAAATTGATGAAACACTTAGTACTGCCTGGAATATGAACCACGTTCATACAGTGGTATATATTCAGAATACGGCAAGTAAAGAGGTTTACCAGGCAGATTCAACAATTGATTGATTTTGGTAGTTAAATCTAACCTTTCTAACAATTTGTATTGTAATGGGGGTACATTTACAAAATTTTCTTGGATTTAAATTCCACATTTCCTAAGTTGTACCCCCACGGGGGAATAATTATTATTAATTACCCCCTCTTGTGGGTAACAACACACTTTGGATGATAGAATGGATACATCGAAATATCTAAGAACCTTCATAGAGATCGGTCTTACCGAAAGAGAAGCCAAAGTTTATATAACTCTTTTAGGAGGTAGAATGTATACAGCAGCAGACCTTCAGAAAGCTGTAAACATACCCAGAACAAAAATCTATGAAGTACTTCATAAAATGGTTAACCGCGGTATTTGTACAGAGAAAAAACTTGGGAAAAACAAAATGTTTGAAGCCGTTGAGCCAAAACTGGCGATGAACAGAATTCACCAGACATATCAAAATGACCTTAAAAGAAAAGAAGATTTAATAACCCAGGTTTCAGACGTATTCACACCAATTTTTGAAAACAGCAAATCCATAATAAACCCCCTTGAGTTTATAGATGTAATGAAGGAAAAAACTCAAATCCATAAACGTTATACCGATTGTGTAAGCAATACAAAAAGAGAGATGCTAACCTTTAACAAAGGTCCTTA
>CAZPSY010000246.1:0-2791 GCA_964589295.1 uncultured Ignavibacteriaceae bacterium | reverse complement strand
GCATTAAAATCTTACGACAAGTTCCTGGAGCTCGATCCTTATAACGCAAGCGGCTGGTATAACCATGCTATCATTCTTGTTAAACTAAACCGGCTGGAGCAAGCGATTAACAGTTATGAGCTTGCAGTTGCACTTAAAGAAGATTTTCCAAGTGCCTGGTTTAATAAAGGGAATGTGCTTGCAGAGTTAGGAAGGTTTAAAGAAGCGCTGGATAGTTTTAAAAAAGCTTATCAACTGGATAACTATGATGAAGCAACCTGTTTTAATATAGGAAACCTTTACGAAGAACTTGGCGATAATGTTCATGCAATAAAATATTACAACGAAGCAATAAAAATTAATGATGAATATTACGAAGCTTTTCTTGCCAGGGGATATTGCTATGATGAATTAGGAAAGTACCAGATTGCTTTAAAAGATTTTAATACTGCTATTTCACTTTCCCAGGATAATGCTGAAGCATGGTATGCTAAAGCAGACCTGGAATATTCATTGGGGCATTTAAAAGAATCGGTAAACAGTTATCTTCATGCATTAAAAATTCAACCGCAAAATTACGATGTATGGTACACGCTGGCAGAAACATACATAGAATTAAGTGATTGGCTAAATGCGATGGATGCTTTTGATCAATGCTTAAAGGTTAAACCGGATGATGCGAATGCAGTTTATGGTAAGGCAAAAATTAATTTTATTCTTAGCAGAACAGAAGAAGCAATAAAATGTTTGAAGATAGCTTTCGAACTCGATCCTGGCATTCAAAAAGAATTTGCAAGAGAATATCCTGAGGTTAAATCATCCAGGTTATTTAAAAAATTGTTGGGGGAAAACTAATCGTATATTTCTTCCTCCTGATAAAATTTTTTGGGCAATTGAATATTAACTAGGTTGTCATCATACTTTGTTAATTATTAGTTTATAGATTATGAAAGATTCGTTTCATGCAAATACCGAAATAATAGGATTGTTAGGTCATCCTATTAAACATTCCTATTCACCTTTTGTACAGAATGTAGCTTTTGAATTTGAGAAGATGGATTACATCTATCTTGCTTTTGATGTTCCTCCGGCAAATCTTAAAAGTGCACTTAACGGTGTTATCGCGCTTGGTTTGAAAGGTTTAAACGTAACCCTTCCGCACAAGGAAAAAATTATCCGGTACCTGGATGAGCTATCCGAAGAAGCGGCAACAATTGGTGCGGTAAATACAATTGTCAATGACCAGGGAAGATTAATTGGCTACAATACTGATGTTACAGGAATTATAGAAACCCTGGCACCCTTCAAGGAGCAGATAAACGGTTCGACAGTTAGTGTTTTTGGAGCTGGAGGTAGTGCACGCGCAGTAATTTATGCACTTATCCGCCACTTTAAACCTGAGCGGATAAACCTGATTAACAGAACGGTTCAACGAGCAGATTCAATACAAAACTATTTTTCTACTAAAATGAGATACGATGGTTTCAAAACGATGGATTTATTTCCACCGGATCTGGTTGAAACTCTCCGAAGTTCCAGGTTGATCATTAATGCTACCTCAATTGGAATGTTTCCGGAACTGGATGATACAATAACAGATCTTAAAGAGTCATTTGTTTCAGAGCAGATAGTTTTTGACCTGGTTTATAATCCTCCAAAAACAAAATTCTTAAAGCTTGCTGAAAAACAGGGTGCTACTACTATGGGTGGTTTAAAGATGCTGGTTTCACAGGCAGCAAAATCATTCGAGTTGTGGACTGGTGTGAAAATGCCTATAGATAAGATTTCCAAATCGCTTGAGCTTTATATTTCCAAATAACCTATCTCAGTTTTGCTAGCAACTTCTTTAATTATTGATTTGACAAAAAAAACAGAAATGATTAGGTTATCAACATCAAAAGGTAAAAATTTATGAAGAAGATACTTCCTATATTTTTTTTGTTCACATCCTTATCGGTTATAAACATATTTCCCCAAAGCCGGGTTGAGCGCAGTTCTCCATTTATTTCTGGAATGGTAGGCACTGCAAAGGTTAGTCTTTCAGGCAGCGGTGAGCAAAACCCTATGGCGCTGGCTTTTGGCGGTAGTTTTGGAATTCCGATAATTAAAAACCTCTACCTTTACACTCGTTCTTCTTATACATCGCAATCAAATTTTCAATCGTTTTATAATACTGCTTATTTAAGTGGCGGTTTGCTTTTATCAGAACAATTTACACAGGTTAACTCATCCTTTACGCAGCTACTGGTAAACGGTGGATTGCTTTATAATATTCGCATTACAGAAGAGTTTGTGTTAGGATTAAACGGGGGGCTTTCTTTTATGATTCTTAACCAGGAAGCAAAACTACGAACAGGGCAGGTTATATCTAACATCGATAACGAAAATATTTGGGGAGCTTTTGGAGGCGTTATTATTGAAAAATCCTGGGAAGAGAGTGACTTTACAACATTCTTTGAAGCACAATATAATTATGCAGAAAGCGATGCGCTTTACCGTTCCGATGCACTGAATGTGATGAATTATACTTTTGGTATCAGGTATTATCTTTCGGGTAGATAAAAATCATTCACTTTTTTCCCGCTTATTTACAATTTCCTTTAATTCATCAACGTGCCTGAAAATCTCTTCTGCTTCCTCATCACTCAGAGTAACTCTTTTATTGTTAACGAATTTATCATACAACAAAATATTTTCATCGGGATCTGAATAAAACTCAATTGTTATCATCTCTTTCTTTCCTTTACCGCTTTCGTTTTTCCCTGTGTAGTCTAATTTTTTGCTTATAAGATGAAGCATGTTTCCATCTTTA
>CAZPSY010000245.1:0-2794 GCA_964589295.1 uncultured Ignavibacteriaceae bacterium | reverse complement strand
AGTGTACCTAAAGACATGAGTCTGTACTTATTATTCTTTAGGATTGAACTTAATAAATAATAAACCATAGCCAGGCCAACCCAGGATATTCCAACAAGTTCGCTGGGGAAGATATGATAAAATGAATATGGAATAATGAGCAGAGAAGTTAAAAGGTAAGCAGTTCTCATCTTTTCTGTTTCTAACTCAAGCCTTTCTTTTTGCCAGTTTAAAATTCTTGCGCTTACAAGTGCAACAATACCAAAGCTTAAACTTTCCACACCTATTGATCCTTCAGAAACCAGGTAAGCTATCAGAACAGCAATAAAAATTATAAAATTTGCTAAAACAATAAATTTTGATCTGAACCAGAGTGCAGTAGAAACAACGAGAAGAGATTGCCAGCATAACCAGATGAAGAAAGCCGGGGCACTAAAGGTATATATTATTGCAACACTTAACGCGGTGTAAGCAAGCATTGCATACATGAAGGTAGAGTAACGGCTGCTTACCCGGATCCATAAAATAATTGAAATAATGATCGATAATAAAAATGCAGCAAAATGAAAAATTCCGAAATATGTGGAAGTGGTTGAAAGAGTAATCATCAGGAACAATCCGTAAGCCCCCGCAGCATTCAGAAATGAGCTTAGAATCACATTAAATTTTTCTTCCTCTTTGTCGATTCTTAGAATACTTCCTAAGCTGAACACAAAAAGATATACAAGTATAAAAAGAACATTTGCCTGCGGAGATGTAACAATCTGCATTTCGTTACCGAAAAACGGATTATTTAAGAACCAGAGAAGATGTATAAAGTAAGTAAGTACAATTCCGTAAATAATTAATCCCCGCCAGGAGTATCTTAACGTAAAATAGACTACAAGAATGGATAAAATTACAAGTGTAATAAAAGATAGGTAAGGATTACTATTAATCATCGCTGTGATATATCCGAGTAACAACCCAAGAGCAGTAAGATAAATAGAACTTCGCCTGACAGCTATAACCAACGAACATGCAGTCACTACTATTAGTAATAGGATTTCAATCTCCGGGCTGGTAATTAACTGCTCACTTCCAAAAAAATGAAGGCGCAGGGTAGTTAGATAAAAAATTATTATACTGCCGCCTACAGCATATCCTGAAAAATGAGCAAATGATTTTTTTAAAACCTTTGATGCGATAAGAAGTACCACCGTCATAAGGTAGCCGAAAAGAATTGGGAATCCGGCAGGCCATCCCTTAAGAGGAAAAGTAAGGAAGAAAATCATTCCGATGATAAAAGCAACCATAGCAACTTTAGGAATCCAGTATTCCCCTATCCTGATTTCAAGGTCATCATTTGCAATAGGTTTGGTTACTTTTTGTAAAGTTTCTGCTTCCTCTTCAACTGCTTCTGTTTGAATCTGCAGCTTGGTTTCAACATTTGATAACCGGTTTTCAATGTTCTTTAAACTATTTAAAATACTCTTTAACGCCGAGTCTTCAACCATTTTATCCATTTGTATTTAATAAATAAATGTTTCGGAATTTGTGAAATAAAATTTATGCTTTTTTCTTTTCAATATCTCTTATTTTAAGAAATAGTGCAACTGCAAATAGAATGAAAACAACAGTTGCAATTGCAAATCCTTTTCTTCTTGAAAAATACTCATCAAGCTCCTCATCCGCCTCGTTTAACGCTTTAAGAACTGTTACTTTACCCTCACCGGTTTTCCCTTTAACTTTTGATGTGTCAAATGTATGTACAAGAGTCCTGGATTCAATCAACTTTTGGTTGCTTTCCTGAAGTAAAAAACCAATATCAATATCATTCATTCCTTTTATCTTAACATCTATTAGCTTGCTGTTTGCAGATTCATTCAGATTAACAAGATCTGTAATAGCTTGGTGCATAACTACTGCAACATCATAACCTTCATCACCCTCATCGTGGCAGTCTATACAAACCGATTCATCACCCACACCAACCATCTCATCATTTGTTTTTTGAACATCGTGATAATTGTGACATTGTTCACAACCATGAATCTCAAGATCTTCAAACGCTGCTGCCATTTCTGTGTCCCTGAAATAATTCATATTGTTAACATGGCAATTACCGCAAACGAACGAAATTGATGAAACTCCCGGAGGAGTTGCCCCATGATTTCCATGGCAATCATTACATGCAGGTGAGCCAACATCCTTATTTTCAAGTAGTGCTTTACCGTGCACGCTTCCTGAATACAATTCAAACTGATTAACAGGAATTTTATAATCTTCCATATAATCAGCATTGGCGTGGCATGTTTTACAAGTTTGAGGAACATTTATTGCATAGACTGTAGAACGCGGATCGCTAGCTGGTAATATGCTGTGCGCCGTATGACAGCTAATGCAAGTTGCCACATTTTCATCACCCTTGATAAGTAACTCTCCATGTATACTTGTATAGTATTGCGATTCCTGGTCGGTTGCCATACCGGGATGATAGTTACGTATGTACTCAGGGTGTGAATGGCACTTACCGCAGAAACCCGGAATTTCCTTGTGAGTGGGAATTCCTGTAAATCCATTTTCCGTACTCATTGCAATTTCTTCATCATCGGAAGTTAGATCTCCGCCATGGCAACCAGTGCAAGATATTCCCCTCTGGAAATGAACATCATACTCCTGAAATCCTTCAGGCATTAACTCGTTATCTTCGTGGCATACAATGCATTGATCTTCTTTTTTAAAATCGTTTTGTGCAATTAAGTTTGATAAGCTAAGAACAACAACCAGTGTAATTAAACTAATCATCAACCAGAATTTCTTAGCTTTGAGTTTT
>CAZPSY010000244.1:0-2821 GCA_964589295.1 uncultured Ignavibacteriaceae bacterium | reverse complement strand
GTCTCAGTTCATCAAGAGGATATTGCTCATTAAGAGTTGCGTAAACATCCACCGTTTCATTAGCGGGAGTTCCGAGCAGAACTACCTGAAGTACCGGGTGAATTTTTGAAGAGACTTCCTGTGCATATAAATTTAGGTTGAGTAACACAAAAAGTGATGCGAGAAGTAGAACGGTAGATTTTTTTTTCATTGACCTGCTCCATATTTTATTATTGGAATTTAGTGATGAATTAAAGTGATTCTAACTTGCCGAAAAGTTAAAACAATATCAAATTTAATGTGATAAAATTTTATTAATTATTATTCGCCAGGGTGATTAATATTAAAATGAGACGGGACAAAAAACGAGGTTTTTGTTGATTATGATTAATAAAATAGCAACCGGCTTAACATTAGCCAGTTCTCTTTCCTTTTATTACTGGGAAGAAGCTTAGTTATTCAATAATATCTTTTTAATAGTTTCTGTTTTTTTATCAACTTTCGATTTTTCCTCTTCGCTTAATTTCAACTCTGCTATTTCATTAAATTCTTCAAAAGCTTCGGTATACAAACCTTTTTCAAATAAGATATCCGCAAAAAAGATTCTGTAAGAAGATAGTAATTTAGTATCAGGATATTTTCTGAATGTTTCTTTTGAAACTACAACTGCCGATTCTTTCATATCAGTCTCAGCAAGCTGCATTGCGCCGTTCAATCTTTTAATCCCAAAGTCACTCGATAACAATTCAAGTTCATCATTATTGCCTTCATCAGTACCGTAAACAGCAGTGTTACCGGATTTCCTGTTCCCGTTATTTTTAGGTGCATTTATCATATCTTCCATTGCAAGTGCAAGCAGCAGTTCATCCGTGCTCATCTCCTTAATGCTGCTTACAGATATAGCTGAAGATTCATTCAATGTGAAGTGCAGGTTGTTATTATATAATGTAATGGAGGAATTATCTCCAGTTGATATTACTGCATCCTGTTCAATCGTTTCGCTTTCTTTAAGATCAACCCAGTTTTCATTTCCACCGGCTTGATATTTAGCATTACCAGTTATTTTTGCAACTGTGAATTCCTGTGCTAACATTAAACCTGTACTTAATAATAAAAATAAAATTATCTTCTTCATTTTTTTACCTTCCTGTTAATAAACATCTATTATTTCTACATTGCCTGTAGCAATACCTAAATCAGAAAGCGCTTCTTTATTAAACTTCTCAACACCAACATTCCAGGCAGTGTTAAAATCTGTTAAGGAAGTAGATTCAACCGGCAGCCACACCTCGCTCTTCCCGCTACTGTTTTCCCGAACAAAATATTTTGTGTCGTTGTTGGTAACCAGTTTTGCCTGGTTAGGAGAAAGTTTTGTATTGAAAAGAATATTTACGTGCCTGATATCGCTATCGGGTTTATAATCAACTAAAGCTGTTTGAATACCAACACTTTCCAGTAAGGAGCTGTAACAAACACTAAGGTCGTCGCAATCTCCGCCTTTAAGCTGAACGGTTTGCTGCGGGAACTGTACATATTCTGCAGTAGCCCTTGGATCAGAAGTATAAACCATCCTTTTTATAAAATCATTAAAAAGAAGTTTTGCTTTATGAAATGTGGAAAGTGCTGACGGCAGTGTATCGAGCAGTTCTTTATTATCACTTAAAACTGTTTTTGAATAATCCATGGAAAACGTGATATCCCGCATTATAAAATATCTTAGGTTGCTAACCTTTCCATCCCATGCATTAACACTGTTTACCAAAGTAGCTTTCTGAAACCGGTCATCCGGTTCTTCGTTAACTGTAGTAACATAAAAATCCGCATAAGAAAGTACTGGTTTTTCTGAAGAATAACCTTCCGGGATTATTGTATAGAAAGGAATCCTTAGTGTATCGAACGGATCAATAATAACAACAGGCGACTGAATTTTTTCATCGTTCAAACCTTCAATTTTTACTAACGGTTTAACTGTAACATGTTCATCCGTAAGGTTTACAAGTATGCCATAAGCAAAGGGGAAATCGAGATAGCTATCGTAAAAAGTTGGGTAAATTTCTTCAACAATTTCTACATCAATCAATTCCACTCTTTTTTCGGCAACGCTGCTAATAGTAAAAGCCACCGATAATATTAACTTATCAAAGCTGTAACGGTTATTAAGAATGTTATAAATTCCTTCATCCCTGAAAGTGGAAAAGCTCTGCGTAGTTTTCCTGTTGGAAAAATATTTTACCCCGGAAAGAATTACTTCAAAAAGATCTGTCTTATAGCCAAACGAGGGAACAATCCCAGCAATAACAGGGGTTTGGTATCTATCGTGAAAGATAGTGGCGCCGTATGAAAAATCTCCAGCATAACCTGTAATGCTTGCCTGGAAAGATTGCGAAGTTTCGTAAACGAAGTGAAGGTTAAGTGGTTTGATGGGAGTATAATTTGCTCCAAACATTGCCCCTGTATTATGTTTTAATTTGAATTCCCTGAAATCCTCGTTCGCAAAATCATCACCAAAATTAAAAAGATTTATGGAAGCTGCGCGGATACTGAAATTGCTGTTTATTTTATAATCAATTCCAATATCGCCTCTCCAGGTTTCTACTTTTTCATTAAGGGTTTCGCGAATAAGGTAAAGTGTATCACCAAAAACCGGTTTAACAATTTCCTGGTTAATTTCCTGGTTAAAAAATCTAAAAGTAAACCCAGCGCTTAACTGGTTTGTAAATTTATACGAATAACCAAATCCAAATAGCTCTTTATATGTAAATTTAGCTTCAAGTGATTGGGTTGTTGAATCTTCAAGAACAATTGATTCGCCGGTATTAAATAAAAATTCTTTCTGATAACC
>CAZPSY010000243.1:0-2853 GCA_964589295.1 uncultured Ignavibacteriaceae bacterium | reverse complement strand
CAAAAATATGAACTTGCCGTAAAGCATCTGAAAAAATCAACTGAAATCGCTCCCGATTATTCTGCTTCATATAATATGCTTGGTTACTCATACAGGAATTTGGAGAACTATGACGAAGCCGAAAAAGCTTTTAAGAAATATATAGAACTAATTCCTAACGACCCAAATCCATACGACTCTTATGCAGAAATGCTATTAAAACAGGGAAGATATGAAGAATCGATAACTCAGTACCAAAAAGCGTTGGAAGTCAATCCAGATTTTTTTGCTTCACATATGGGAATTTCAAATAATTTAACTTACCTGGGTAAATATGATGAGGCAAAGGAAAATTGTAACAATTGTTATGATATTGCAAAGAATGATGGTGAAAGACGATTTGCACTTTTTACAAAAACCGTTGCTTTCGTAGATGAGGGTGATACGGATGGCGCTATACAAGAAATGCAAAAGCAATTCAACCTTGGAAAAAATATTGATGATGCAGGTGCGATGACTGGTGATTTGAATGCAATGGGCAACATTCTTTTTGAGGCTGGAAGATATGATGAAGCAAGTGCAAAATTTGAAGAGGCTTTATCAGTTATGGAAGGATCAGATTTGTCTGAAGAGGTAAAAGAAAATACCAGAAGATTGAATGTTTATAGCAGAGGTAGAATAGCCTTAATGACAGGAAATGTTGAAGAGGCAAATAAACTTGCTAATGAATTTGGTATGCGTGCAAACAATTCCAACAATACTTTTCAAATCTGGTTGTCTCACTATCTGAATGGATTGATTGCTTTACAAGGAAAGGATTATACGAAAGCCATAAGCGAATTCGAAAATTCAAATCTTCAGAATCCGCAAACTCACTATTATTTGGCAATGGCTTATTCAAAAGACGGTAACGTTGAGGATGCAAAAAAGTATGCTGAAAAGTGTGCAAACTTTAATGCATTAACCAGCTTGAATCAAGCCTTTGTAAGGAACAAAGCTAAGGAAATGATCGCTTCGTTATAAATAATTTCTGGGCGGAATGAAAATTCCGCTCAGTTTTTTCTAATCATTAGCAAGTATTTTTATATTGATTCTAGAGATAAAGATATCCCCTGCCATAACTGGTAAACACCAAAGCCCGCTAATGCAATTACAGATATACCTAAAATAATCCTGGTTACTTTTGATCCAAGGTTTCTTGCCAATCCAAACAATATAATTATTCCCATCAAACTTAGAACCATGGTGCAGTAAAAACTAATTAAAAGCGCCACACCGTAACCGGCGGATTGTTCATAACCTTTTATAAAAAGCGGTCCCATAATTAAGCTCCAACCAATCCAGGGTCCCGGATTTATTGCATTAACCAGTACGGCTTTAAATAAAGAATTTTCCTGCCTGCTGTCTTCAACTCCTTTTTGCAGGTCATAATTTAAATAAGATAGAAACGCTTTGTAAGCTAAGTAGAGAAGTAACAACCCGCCGCCAATCTGCAGTAACTGTATCAGCCAGCCGGGAACTGTACTGAGTAATAACAAAACCAGTATGATTATCGGGCCATCACTGATGGGGGGGGCGAAAGCAACGGGGAGTGTGCGCTTCCACCCGTTTTTAATTGTCTGCGAAATTATAAACGCCTGGAACGGACCCGGTTGTGCGGCAGCCGCAAATGCGTACGTAATACCAAAAATTATATAACTAAGCACTTACAATAATACAATTTTCCATTTAAATGCCTGCGAATAGAATATAAAAATTATCATATTGATTTTTTCTATTCTAATCTTCAAGCGGTTTCGTTGTTCGCTCTGGCAGGATTCAAGTATTAATTATCAACCAACCGTATAAAATTAGTAAAGCAACATAGGGGGAGAATAAAAAAAAACGGCAATACACAAGTAAGCGCATTGCCGTAAATAATGGTTTGTTATTCCAGTGGGATTTTGCTTTTATTTTTTTCAAGCCAGCTATCAAGGTTTTGCATATCAGGATTTATTTTTTTTGCTGATTCAAGATTTCTCACGCCGCAGAAGTAATCTTCAAAATCATGTTTGAATTGAAACATATTTCCGAGATCCTCAGCTCCTGGAAAGCCAAAGCTGCGATAAACGTCAAACGGAACAGCGTTGTACACAACTTCCTGCCCTAATGCTTTAGTAAATGCATCAGCCATCTCTTTCCCGGTGAGATTGCCACCGCTGATAGCAACGGTTTTACCTACGAATTCATTTCCCCCCTTGAATATATTGTAAGCCGTCTTACCAATATCTTCAGCAGAAATACCTGGAAGTTTTTTATCTCCCATCGGCAAAGTTAGTGCTAATTTCCCGTTTTCACCTTTCTTGGGTCCCATTCCGAAGTAAATAAAATTATCCCAGTAAAAAGATGTTAAAAGATTTGTAGTAGGTACACCTTGCTCTGTAAAAAATTTATCTGCTTCACCCTTACAATCAAAATGAGGGACCTTGTAGTTACCCATGAGTGTGGGCATTCTGTTATCATCGAGTGGTATCCATTTACGAGTATCTTCAAGTGTAGACCAAACAACGTGTTGAACATTGTTTTCCTTTGCAGCTTTTGCAATTGATGCCACCTGTGCTGTTTCTTTTTCCGGGGAAAAGTGTTCCCAGAAGAATGTTACAGCATAAACACCGTAAGCACCCTCAAAGGCTTTTTTGAGACTATCGTTATTATCAATATCAACAGCAACCACCTCCGCACCCATATTTGCAATTGCTTTTGCTTTATCTGAATTTACATCCCTTGTAAGCGCGCGAACTGTAAACTCACTGGATTTATCATTTAAAATAGCGCGAACCAATCCGCCGCCTTGTGCGCCTGTTGCACCAAGAACTGCAATCACTTTTTTATCAG
>CAZPSY010000242.1:0-2882 GCA_964589295.1 uncultured Ignavibacteriaceae bacterium | reverse complement strand
GTTACTTCAACAATCTCATCATCTTTAACATACTCAAGAGTTTCTTCTAAAGTAAATTTAGTTGCCGGAGTAATATTAACAGCTTTATCCGAGCCAGAGGCACGCATATTTGTAAGCTTTTTACCCCGTTGTACGTGTACTTCAATGTCGTTATCTTTATTGTACTCACCAACAATCTGTCCCCGGTAAACTACATCACCCGGATCGATAAAAAATATTCCTCTATCTTGCAGCGAGTTTATTGCATAAGCTGTAGAAGTTCCTTCGTGCATGGAGATAAGCACACCGTTCTGCCGCTGCGAAATTGAGCCTTTAAAATATTCATACTGGTAAAAACGGTGGTGCATTATCCCTTCACCTGAGGTAACATTTAATATGCGATTTCTTAATCCCATTAAACCACGTGAAGGAATATGAAATTCGAGCGCAGAGAGAGAACCTTTCTGCTCCATCTTAACCATTTCGCCGCGCCGCTGTCCAACTAATTCAATTACTTTGCCGGAAGATTCGCTGGGTACATCAACTGTTAGAATTTCAATCG
The DNA here is from genome assembly GCA_964589295.1 of uncultured Ignavibacteriaceae bacterium. Lineage (GTDB taxonomy): Bacteria > Bacteroidota > Ignavibacteria > Ignavibacteriales > Ignavibacteriaceae > JAZGGS01. Next base: position 2,341 of record CAZPSY010000242.1, on the reverse strand, counting down.
GTTCAGCTTTTTTACCAACAATCTCTTTATAAATTACTTTTGGTGCACCAACCGCAAGTTCATAACCTTCCCTACGCATATTTTCTATCAAAATAGAGAGATGTAATATTCCTCTTCCCGAAACTTTAAAAGTATCAGGTGAGCCAGTGTCTTCCACTCTTAACGCAACGTTATGCTGAAGTTCCTTGTACAAGCGGTCATGTAAATGCCTTGAGGTTACATATTTTCCTTCTTTACCATAAAACGGGGAAGTATTAACAGTAAAGTTCATGCTTATGGTTGGTTCATCAATCGCAATTAGAGGAAGCGGTTCGGGATTTTCAGCATCAGCAATTGTATCACCAATATCAATATCTTCAACTCCAACCACAGCGCAAATATCACCTGCAGAAACTTCATCCACTTCAGCCCGTTCAAGTCCCTCAAATATAAACAGCTGCTTCAACAACATCTTATGAATACTTCCATCTCTCTTAATTACGCTAAGTGGTTCATTCTTGTTCAAAGTTCCGCGGAACACTCTGCCTATACCAATTCTGCCAACATAATCGTTGTAATCTAAAGTAGTTACCTGCATTTGTGTTGTGCCCTCAAGAATCTTAGCTTGAGGGATTGAATCAACGATTGTATCAAGCAAAGGTATAAGATTATTGCGTTCATCTTTTAAATCTTTTACAGCCCAGCCGTCTCTTCCGCTCGCATAAACATAAGGAAAGTCAAGTTGGGTTTCATCAGCATTAAGATCAATAAAAAGATCATATATTTCATCAAGAACTTCCTCGGGGCGGTTATCAGATCTATCGATTTTATTAATTACTATTATCGGTTTTAAATGTAAGTGGAGTGCCTTTTCAAGTACAAACCTTGTCTGCGGCATAGGTCCTTCGAATGAATCAACAAGTAGTAAAACACCATCAGCCATTTTAAGTACACGTTCTACTTCGCCTCCAAAATCAGAATGACCCGGCGTATCTATTATATTAATTTTAACATCTTTATATGGAATGCTGATATTTTTTGATAAGATTGTAATTCCTCGTTCTCTTTCAAGATCGCTGGAATCTAAAAACCTTTCCTGGACAACCTGGTTTTGCCGGAAAACTTTGTTTTGTTTCAGTAACTCATCAACTAAAGTGGTCTTTCCGTGATCAACGTGAGCTATAATCGCTATGTTTCTAATCTGCTTCAAATCTGCCTCAAAAAATCTTAAAAATTGCAACGACAAATATGGCAATTTTTATCCAGAAAACAAGTGTATTTCAGTCATAAATATTTTATTTTTAAGCATTTATAACAATTAAGGAATTTTATTGTTTAAATCAAAAACGCGAGATATTGTTATTTCGCAAGCTGAACACGCAAAATTTTCAGGAGTGTTGGCAAGCAATTGGGGAAATTCAAATTTCGATAAACCTGCTTTCGATTTTAATTCATTTGTTGAGGGAGTTAAATACCACGATATTGGCTACGGTGAGTATGATATTAATCCCTTGGGCGAGCTCAATTCAGAGCAATGGGCTAATCTTACTTTGAAGGGAGCAAAAAATAAATTTGATAATCCTGTTACTGATATTGTTGCAAAACTTCATCTTAAAAGATTGCTTGATAAGGATGATATGTTTAGAGAGGAGATATTGAGCAATATAGAAAAGCGAGTAGAAGAAAGCTTACTAGCAACAATATTTTCCATTAAAGATTTTATGTGGGCAGACCGAATAACAGATTTTTGTGATTGGGTTTCGTTTAATTTTTGTTTTGAAAAAGATTTTGAAGGAGGTGTTGAAGTCTTTTCACGGCAAAATTCATCATCAAAAACAGAATTGAAATTTCATACTAATCCTGCTGGAGAAATAATTGTAAATCCGTGGCCATTTTCTGCTGAAACTATAAGTGGGTCTATAATTGCTTATTATAAAAAAGGTTATCCGGAAGAATTAAAACCAACTTCGAAGGAATATTATATAAAAAAGAAATAAAATTCCCGTTAATAAATCATTAGCGGGGATAATTTATAATTTTTATTTTGTAAGTCTACTCTGCCGCATACAAAAAAACATCATCAACAATATGAACCACACCGTTTGAGCCATCTATAGTTGCTTAATTTTTTTGTGCAGTTTCTCAATTACCATTTTTCGAATTAAAATAGTTCATAGCATTGGGTATACCTAGTAATTTTATAGAATTGAATTATTTATAAGGAAATATAAGGAAGTGGCGGAGAGGGCGGGATTTCCGTTCAGAAAATTTCGAAATGCAGAATTCGAAATTTTTGAGAACGAGACCTCATGCACAGCAAAAGTAATCCGGGCGAACCCGCGGTACCCGTTACAGGTACGGC
>CAZPSY010000241.1:0-2922 GCA_964589295.1 uncultured Ignavibacteriaceae bacterium | reverse complement strand
CATTGGGCAGTATGAATCCTACACAAACTTTACAATGCCCGGCTTGTACAGGGTTGCAGGCGGAATCAATCTTTTTCACCCAAAGTTTAATATTCTTCCGCCGGGGGTTAACACAAAACTTTTCTTTCCATATACCATAGCAAGTAACAGGTCTAAAAAAATTAAGGATGGTATTTACAAAAGATTTTTTGGAGATCACGATCCTGCTGATGGAATTGGAAAATTAAAAAACCCGGATCTTCCGCCAATTTTTTCGATGGCTCGTTTGGATAAAATAAAAAACATTACTTCATTGGTTAGGTGGTTTGGAGAAAATAGCGAACTACAGAAATATGCAAACCTTATTATTGTTGCAGGCAAAATTGACGCTGCATCAACCACCGATAAAGAAGAGCAGGACCAGATTGAACTTATGCACCAGGAAATAGATGATCATAATCTTTTTAATAAAATAAGATGGGTGCCCGGGGACGGCGACAGGAAAAGAGTTCCTGAATATTATCGTGTAATTGCAGATAAGAAAGGTGTCTTTGTTCAGCCGGCATTATTCGAGGGTTTTGGTTTAACGGTTATTGAAGCAATGCGTTCGGGGCTTCCTACTTTTGCTACACAGTATGGAGGACCGCTGGAAATTATTGAAGATGGTATTTCGGGTTTTCATATCGATCCTGTAAACGGGAAAGATTCTGTTAAAAAAATAATCGATTTCTTTAAGAAATGTAAAAAAAATATAGAATACTGGGATAAAATTTCCAATGGTGGTATTAAAAGAGTTGATACCGCATTTAACTGGGAACTTTATTCTAAAAATCTTCTTTCACTTGCAAAGATATACGGTTTCTGGAAGTACACAACCAACCTGGAAATGAGTGAAATGAACGCTTACCTCGATCTGCTTTATCATATGCTTTACAAGCCAAGAGCAAAGGAGATATTGGAACTGCATAAAAGTAGGAAATAGCAAAACAAAGTCATACCTTTTAGAAATCATAACCACTTTTTCCTTTTAAAAAACAGGAGCATAACAACAATAATTACAATCATTATTCCCCAAACTGCAAAGTAAGCCCAATGCCATTCAAGCTCCGGCATAAATTTGAAGTTCATTCCATAAATGCCAACTATAAATGTGAGTGGAATAAATATGGTTGCGATAATGGTAAGTACTTTCATTACCTCGTTCATCTTGTTGCTCATCATCGAGAGGTATATTTCCATTAATCCGGTCGTCATTTCTCTTTGCAGTTCTATTGTTTCGTTTACATGAATAGTGTGATCCAGCAAGTCTCTAAGGTATGGTACGGTAGCGGGACGTATCAGCTCTGGCTCTTCTCTCAATAATCCTGTAAAAATTTCTCGCAATGGCCAAATTGATTTCCGAAGCAACAAAAGCTGGTTCTTCAAATTGTAAATTTTTTCAATTTGTGATTTATCAGAAGTTCTTATTACTTCATCATCAAGTGATTCTATGTTTTCTTCAGTTTTCTCAAGAAGCATGAAATAATTATCGATCACAACGTCCATCAGAGCATAGAATAGATAATCCGGTCCGTTTTTCCTGACTCTGCCAACCATGTTGGCAATTCTATTTTGAATTGGACTGAAAACACCATCACTTTTTTCCAAAAAGGTTAGAACAAAATTTTCCCCGAGTATTAAGCTGACCTGCTCAGATTCAATTACTAATTCTGTATTATTATAGGTTAAAAGTTTCATTGCTACAAAAATGTAATTTTCCGATATCTCAATCTTTGGGCGAGTTTCTGTATTTAAAATGTCTTCAATAACCAGTGGATGAATATTAAATTTTTCTCCCAGGCTTTTTATCACATCTGTTTCGTGCAGCCCACATATATTAGTCCAGGTTATATCCTCTGTATGGGTGTGTGGAATTATTTCCTCAACAGTTTTCAGCTCGAAAGTATTATAACTTTCCTGGTTGTATTCTGTAAGTGTAACCTTAATATTTTCAATTTTCTGCTCACCTATATGAACAATTGCACCTGGCGGCATACCCATTTTGAATGATAGTTTTTTTCTTTTTTTCTTCGCCATGATGAATATTATTTATTTGTTGTTAATTTTTAATCGATTCCGATATTTAGTTTAAATATACATTAATTCATAGCATGTAGATTTAAATCTCTACAGAGCTGAATCCCAATCCAGGTTTTTCAGTAGTATATAAATAACCCTCCTTTAATATTACAGCTCCAGAAGTTGGATCATCGATTAAATCAAGATGTCCATCAAGATCAGCATAATCAACGTTTGGGCGAGCCAGTGCAAAGTGTAATCCTGCGGCAATTCCGAGCGCTGCTTCATCCATACAGCCTATCATTGCTTCCAGGTTTGCAGCTTTTGCCACAGAATTTATATGAAGCGCCTCATGTATTCCGCCTACCTTCATTAGCTTAATATTTACTGTATCAACCAATTGCCTTCGAGCAAGTTTAAATGCATCCCGCAAATTCATCAAACTTTCATCTGCCATTACTGGAATAGAAACGCTATTGGTAACCTTACCAAGTAATTCCAGTTCATTGCGCGGAGTGGGTTGTTCAATTAATTCTAATTTAGCTTTAAGAGTTTCTTTAACAAATAGTTTGGATTGTTCAACTGTATATCCCTGGTTGGCATCAAAACGAAGTGCGATATTTTTCCCGACGGTTTCTCTTATTTTTATTATTTTTTCAATATCCTCATCAACGTTCAAACCGCCCTTAACTTTTATTACTCTAAAACCATCCGCAATAAAAACTTTACATCTTTTTATTGTTTCATTTAAAGGAAGGATTCCAACTGTTATACTTGTTGCTACTTTTGTTCTAAATCCGCCAAGAATTTTATAAACAGGCAATCCAGCTTTTTTCCCTAGAATATCATACAGTGCCATGTCAATCATCGCTAGTGCGGAAGGAT
>CAZPSY010000240.1:0-2941 GCA_964589295.1 uncultured Ignavibacteriaceae bacterium | reverse complement strand
CATATACCCGCTTTCTGGATTTGCAAAAAGCCGAAGCGCAAGCCAGGGAAGCACAAATAGAAACTGCTTTGGAAAAAGTAAGAAGCAGAACCATGGCTATGCATAAGAGTGATGAACTTGCTGAAACCGCTGCACATCTTTTCAGGCAAATTAGCGATTTAGGAATCCAGCCCTATAGATGTAACATTGGTATTATAGATTCTGAAAATGACACCTGCCAGCTGTGGTCTACTACAAATAAGGGAGAGGTCATTCCCCTCGGCACGTTTATTCCTATGACGGAAACACCACTATTTGTTGAGATTTATGCCGCATGGAAAAGCAAGTTGCCTCATTCTGTTAGTAAACTTGTCGGCAAAGATCGCTTAGAAATGATAAAATATTTCATACAATTCATTCCCTTCGCTGAATTTAAACCAGAAGAGATGACACTTGAGAAAATATCACAGGTAATATCCATATTCAACACCTTCATTTTTAAGCAGGGCTTCATAAGTATTCACACAAATGAAGAAATCAGTGAACCAGATTTGAGTGTTATCCAACGATTTACAAATGTGTTTGAGCAGACATATACCCGTTTTCTCGATCTGCAAAAAGCAGAAGCGCAGGCAAGAGAAGCAAAAATTGAAGCTGCGCTGGAAAGAGTAAGATCCAGGTCCATGGCTATGCATAAAAGTGAAGAACTGGCTGATCTCTCTTTTGAATTGGTAAAACAGGTTCATGGCCTGGGTATAGCAACCTGGTTTTGTGCATTCAATATTTATGATGATGACCAAAAAGGCTCATTGGAATGGGGCAGTAATGCGGAAGGCACCTATCCCAATTACAGAACCCCGAGAGAAGGCATATTTCTTCACTATTATGAAGCCGGGCAAAGAGGAGAAACATTTCTTATAAATGAAATTGGAGAAAACGAATGTGCAGCTCATTACGATTACCTATGCAGCTTACCTGGTGTAGGAGAACAGTTACTCAAAATGAGAGACTCTGGTATTCCCTTTCCTACCTCTCAAATTGACCATGTGGCCTATTTCAAATATGGTTATATCATTTTCATAACTTTTGAGCCGGCACCCGAAGCGCATGATATTTTTAAACGCTTTGCCAAAGTATTTGAACAAACTTACACCCGTTTCCTTGATCTTCAGAGAGCAGAAGCACAGGCAAGAGAAGCACAGATTGAAACTTCCCTTGAGCGGGTACGTAGTAGAAGTATGGCCATGCACAAAAGTGAGGAACTATCTGAAACGGCAGAAGTGCTTTTTGAGCAAATTAATTTACTGGGAAAAATTCCTGACCGAATGAGTATTGGGATTATCAATGAAGAAAGTAAAAATGTTGAATTTTGGGTTACTGATCAGGGTGGTAATCAACTCAGTCATGAATTCTTCTTTTCCTTAGACGAACCAACCAGCATAGTTAAAATTTATAATGCCTGGAAGGAGAGGAAAGATAGCTTTGTTGTCGATCTAACCGGGCAAAAACTCGAGGACTGGCTTCTATTTGTAAAAGAAAATGCTAAACTGCCAATTGATGAAACTAAAATCATTGGTAGAAGAGTTCAGCAGGCGGCATTTTTCTCACGAGGCTTTCTTCTTTTAACTACTCATCAGCCGGTTGCTGATGAAATAATGAAATTATTAGTACGCTTTGCCAAAGTCTTTGATCAAATCTATAGGCGCTTTCTCGATCTGCAAAAAGCCGAAGCACAAGCAAGAGAAGCACAAATTGAGGTAGCCCTCGAACGAGTTAGAGCACGCACAATGGCCATGCATAAAGGCGATGAATTGGCAGATACCGCTATTTTACTTTTTGATCAAATTACAGAACTCGGTATTATTCCCAGAGGTTCTGGATTCCTTATCATGGATGAAGAAAGTGAATCAATGGAAGATTGGAGTACAAATTTGGATGAAAAAGGGAAAGCATCTATTGTAACCGGTACGCTTGCATTTGACCAACACCCTATGATTTCGGATGTGGTAGCAACTTGGCAAAAAGAAGACCCATATTTTATTGGTGAAATACATGGTGAAGATCTTCAGAAATATTATAAAGCTGTCACATTTAAAGAATCAACCTCTAAGAATATCCAGGATCAAGTTTTATCAAAAGTAAATTCAGAATTTACAAACAGTTTTTATTTTGACTATGGGATGATGTATGTACTAACTCAAGAAGCTTTTTCTGAAAATGAAATAGATATTATGCTTCGATTTGCCAAAGTTTTTAAGCAGACATACACCCGCTTCCTTGATTTGCAAAAAGCAGAAGCACAAGCACGCGAAGCACAAATTGAAGCAGCGTTGGAAAAAGTCCGCTCAAGAACAATGGCGATGCAACGAAGCGAAGAACTCTCTGAAACTTCTTTCGTACTCTTTCAACAGTTTGCCGAATTGGGAGTTGTTCCAAATCGTTTTTTTATAGGCATTCTGAATGAAGAAGAAGGCATTTTTGATTTGTGGATTACGGAGTGGGGTGGTACAATGTACAGCCAGACTTTTAAAGGAAACCTTGAAGAGCCCCTGATGTGGGAAAAAGTATATGAAGCCTGGAAAGCAAAGGATAAAGCTATAGTGGTAGATATTAAGGGTGAAGATCTTGTCCGGTGGAATGAATATTTAAAGAGTATTGATTTTCCGGTAGCAAGCAGGAAATCTGTCAGCCGGGTTGTTAATAGTTGCGCTATTTTTTCAAAAGGATTTATTAGCATCACCACTCCGGAAATTCCGTCAACAGAATCTGTTCAGTTATTGGAACGATTTGCTGCTGTATTTGATGGTACTTACACTCGTTTTATGGATTTGAAAAATGCTGAGGCCCAAGCACGTGAATCAAAAATTGAAGCTTCACTTGAAAGAGTCCGTTCTAAAGCTATGGCAATGCATAGCCCGAATGATCTATCCGAAACTGTAAATGTTTTCTTCAAGGAGTTAAA
>CAZPSY010000239.1:0-2942 GCA_964589295.1 uncultured Ignavibacteriaceae bacterium | reverse complement strand
GTTAAACCTTTTTGCTTAATAACCTTTGCAGTAGCATCGGCAATGTGTACAATCGGCAGATCAATAACTTTTTCAAGTTTATCAACGTACTGGTGTAAAGTGTTTGCGCACAATACAAGGCAATCTATCGAGGCATCTTTCAGCTTATCCGCAGCATCAAGCACCAGCCAGTATATTCCGCGGTGGTCATCAAGTTTATTAAGCTTATCTATCTCTGCATAGTTAAAGGAATAAATTAAACATTGCGCGGATTTAAGTCCGCCAAGTTTTTTATTAATTCCCTGGTTTATAAGTCTGTAATACTCAATCGTAGAAACCCAGCCCGTTCCGCCGATTAAACCAATGGTTTTCATATGTTTATACTTGTCCGCCCCTGGCGGAATTTCTTGTTTTGGTCATATGGAACTCGTCCCGATCAATGGGACCCGGTTCATTTGTAATTACTTTATTGCATTAGAAAGAAAATCGCCTATATAATAAGGCCAGATAAATAATGCCAGCACTCCGGTAAAGAATGATACTTTAAGAAATCCGAGCGTAAACAACCATCCCATAAACCAGATTGGTCCGATTATACCAGCCACTTCAACTTTTTTACCCATTTTAATTTCTCCTCTTTTAAAATTAGAATTACAGGTTTAAACTTATGAAATGGGAGACGAAAAATGAAAGACGAGAGAAGTGAAATGAAAGAAGGAAGAGTAATTTTAATCATAAATATCCCTGAGTTCTTTAAGGTTCTCTATAGCTTCCAAAACAAGATTCCCAGGCATTCCAAAATGTTCCTGGACCACACATGGAATTTCTTTGCGCGCAATTTTTATAGTTGAAGATTTTGAATCGTTTATTTTTGTAAGCAGAAGATTAGTGAGAATAAGAGAACCACTTCCACTAAAGCGCGTAATTCGCAGTGCATTCATAAATGTAGCATCGTCTGCGTACGAGATTTCAATTACTTTGCGGAATTCATCAATCTTACGCGGCTGCGGTTTTGCTGAATACCAATGCAGCAGCTCACCATTAAAATACTGTTCCACTTTTGTTCTTCCGTTTTCATCCTTTGGCTTAACGAGATATTTCTCATTACCGTTATTTATTATATAATCTGTTTTAAGATCTCTTGGCAGTGGTTTTAAGAATGGCGCTGCATAACCTCCATCTACGATATATTCTTGCGCATCAATTTTAACCATGCTTATAAGATGCACATCCGGATTTTTCATATCTGCACCGCAAAGCTTAACATCAAAACCAAGATGTTCCAGAAGCAAATAGAAGTAATAATTATTTGAGTAGCACGTTCCGCCAAAATTATTTTTTTCAATTCCGTTAAGAAATGTGTAAAGATCGGGGATGTAATTCATCCCCTGTTTTTTATAAAGCAGTTTTGAAATATTTTCAAAAGGTATTTTTATAAGATGAGCTTTTACAAGTTCGCAAAGAAAATTAAAAGAAGGACTAGCTGCTTCAACGCCTAAGAGATTGAGATATTTATTAAACAAGATGTTGTTAATCATTTTTATTCCGGTTTTGAACAAGATGGCTCAACACAAACTTAATCATTCCAATCCATTTACTTAATCCGCCGCGGCGAATTATTTAGAATTTATATTAAGCGCATGAAGTTAGAGACGGGATAGACTTTGAATCAAAAACTGAAAAATAAGAAAGGCGCCTTTAGGGCGCCCTTTCACAACGAATTAATAAATTATCAAATTCATTTTATGTTTCAGTGATTAATCCGGGCTATAAAACATTAGATAAAAGCAAAGCTTTTTAACATCGTAATTTATTATTCAGTTATACACTACACTAATAGCTAAATGTTCTGTTGCAGATAGTTCCCGAAACCGAAGTAAATCCTTCATTGATTGTAGCGTTGCAAGTACCGCTAACATTTGTCACCCAGTCATCTTTGCCAACTATTCCGGTGTAACCAAGCTGCGGGGAAGCATAAGTAATTGCTTTGTGTGTAGTTGAAAAGGTTCCATCGGCTGTAACCGTACCGTTGAAAGTCAAATTATATTTTTCTTTCAGACCTTTGCAATCGCTCATTACAAGAACCAGGTGTAAAGTGTTTATGCCCGTGGAAGCTGAAACCTCGGTAGTTCCTGTTACGTGTATTGTTCCCCCCTGCGGTCCGGCTACTGTAAAGTCTTTTGCGCCGGCTGGCTGTCCAGCGATATTTTGATTCCACACAAACCAGAATATGTCAATTAGTCCGTAGGCAACATGCTCATCCTGGCAAGCTTGATCACAAGTTGGTGCCGGGGGGTCTGTACTGGTTTCCTGCTTACTGCAATTAAACAGGCTGAAGCTAATAATAAGCGAAATGAACCAGAAGAAAAACGCTTTTTTCATTTTAATTCCCCTTTATGGAAAGTTTATATTAGTAAAAAAATCCTTTATTTAGATGTGATTAAAAAATAGGAGTGCGGGTTAAGTCCTGAGGCGGGACAAATCTGCATTTCATATAGATTGGATTTTTTCATCTTAAAGTGACAAGAATTATTAATTGTCGGTTAGAAACATAATTAAAGTGGAAATCTTAAACAATATAAATTTTATAGAGTAATTCGGTTGCTTATCTATGCGAAACAGTTTCTCCATAAACATATTTCTTACCCGGCAGTCATAAGATAGAATCTATTATCACTTAACTTTACTGCCATTTTTAATAATGATTTTTTTAATAAAAACACCAATTATCTGGTTTGAAATACTCTGCCGATAGTGTAATTTTCTTTATAGTTTCTTATTAAACTCACTGAAATAAGGAGAGTTTACAAAGATGAAATATTTAGGAAAAATATTCTGTTTTATATTATTATCTGCGCTTCTTTTTCTTTCTTCATGCAGTGAAGGACCTACCGGACCCGGTGCCACTTCTTTTAACTGGCCAACATCAACCCCCGAAGAACAAGGAATGAACTCCCAGCTTA
>CAZPSY010000238.1:0-2959 GCA_964589295.1 uncultured Ignavibacteriaceae bacterium | reverse complement strand
TGAGCACGGTGCTGTTAGCAGGGAAGTAGCTATGCAGATGGCTGAAGGGGTGCGCTCAACCAGTGGAACTGATATTGGAGTTTCCACAACCGGTATAATGGGTCCTACGGGTGCTACAACCGATAAACCTGTTGGACTTGTTTACATAGGTTATTGCGATGAAAAAGTTTGTACAGCCCGGAAAGTTGTATTTGGAGGCGATAGGTTATTAAACAAGCAAAGAACAGTGCAGGCAGCACTGGATCTGGTGCGCAGGCAAGTCCTGGGAATTTCTTTAGATGATTAGATTATTTGTTGCACTAAAAATCCCTGAAAATATTAAGGAACAACTTTTTAATATTTGCTATGAATTAGTTTCGGATGCTTCCCTTTACAAGTGGGAAACAAAAGATAAAATTCATCTTACATTAAAATTTATTGGTGAGGTTGAGGAAAACCTGGTTCCGCCTATTTCTACTGAACTTGACTTTGTTAAAAATTATCGTTCATTTAATTTTCAAATTTCAAGGTTTGGTTTCTTCTTCAGGGATAACAGACCAAAAATATTATGGGCTGGAATGCAGACGGATGAATCGATATTTAAACTGGTTGAAGAATTAAATAAAAGGATGGAAATTTTTAACATCGAACCAGAAACAAGAAAATTTAAATCTCATTTAACATTATTGAGGATTAAAAGTAAGCTTGATGAAAATTTTATAAATAACTTTAATAACTACCAATTCGATGAATTGAATTTTAATGCAAATAAAATAGCACTTGTAAAAAGTGAATTATCTCGAACAGGTGCACAATACACTGAAATTAAAAATTACGAACTTATTTGATGGAGGAAAGATGTCTACAGAAAGAGAACAAAAAATTAAAATAATCGATGAGGCGATATCTTCGATAGAAAAAACCTACGGCAAGGGTGCTATAATGAAACTTGGCAATGGTGTTATAAACGATATCGAAGCAATTCCAACTGGTGCACTATCTTTAGATTATGCTCTGGGAATCGGGGGAGTTCCAAGAGGCAGGGTCACTGAGGTTTACGGACCGGAATCGAGCGGAAAAACAACTCTTTGTCTGCATATCATTGCTGAGGCACAGAAAACGGGAGGGTTGGCTGCATTTATTGATGCGGAACATGCTCTGGATGTTAATTATGCAAAAAGATTAGGCGTTGATACAGCGAATCTTCTAATCTCCCAACCTGATTTTGGTGAACAGGCACTGGAGATTACGGATACTCTGGTTAGAAGCAATGCACTCGATGTAATTGTTATTGATTCAGTCGCTGCGCTTGTACCCCGCTCAGAAATTGAAGGTGAAATGGGTGATGCAACAATGGCTGTGCAGGCAAGGTTAATGTCGCAGGCACTTAGAAAACTTGCCGGCGCAATTTCAAAATCAAAAACTTCTGTGATTTTTATAAACCAGTTAAGAAGTAAAATCGGAGTTATGTTCGGCAGTCCTGAAACAACAACCGGTGGCAATGCTTTAAAATTTTATGCTTCAGTTAGAATTGATATAAGGAGAATTGCTGCAATTAAAGATGGTGACCAGGTGGTTGGAAATCGTACCAAGGTTAAAATTGTTAAAAGTAAAGTTGCTCCGCCTTTCAAAGTGGTTGAGTTTGACATCCTTTATAATGAAGGAATAAGTAAAACCGGAGACCTTATCGATCTTGGTGTTAATCATGGTCTGGTTAAGAAGAGTGGAGCATGGTTTACTTACGGCGAAGACCGCTTCCAGGGAAGGGAAGGATTTAGGTTGAAATTATTGGAGGTGGATGATATTCGAAAAAAACTTGAAACCGAAGTACGTGCTAAACTCGGGATGCCGGGAAATGGTAAAGAGAAAATTTCGGATGAAGGAAAAGGAAAAGAGAAAGAAAAGAAAACAACAAAATAATTTAATGATCTATTATGAAGATTAATAGAATTGTTAAAAAAGGCTCTAAAGATGTTATTATCCATTTTGAGGATGATGAAATTTTAATCCTTGCTTTGGAAGTGTTTCTTAAAAGCGGTCTGAAGAAAAGCGATGAACTTTCTGATGACCGCTTTTCTTTTTTTGTAACTGAAAACCGGCTGTTTCATATTAAACAGAGAGCCTTCCGTTATTTAGGCAGACGCTTGCATTCTGCTTCAGAGCTGAGAACAAAACTGAGACAGAAAAGTTATGAAATTGAAATGATTGACCAGGTAATTAGTGAACTTAGAGATAAAAATTACCTTGATGACTCAGAATTTGCTTCAGTATTTGTTGAAGAAAAATTAAGAAGCAAGATGTGGAGTGAGAAAAAACTTAAATCAGAATTAATAAAAAGAGGGATTAAATCATCTATAATTACAGAAGTTCTAAGCACAAAGTGTTCAGAAGAAGATGATTACAACACTGCCCTAACTGTTGCATTAAAAAAGTATAAAATTTTACAGGAACGCAAATCAGATTTACAAACGACAAAGAAAAAACTTATATCTTTCCTTAACACTCGCGGTTATAATTTTGAAACAATTAAACAGGTTTGTGATAAAATAATCGCCGATTAATGTAATTTCTTACCAAGTTTATTAATTAATTCTCCAATTTCCGGAAAATTTATTTTCTTCTCAGCTTCTTCAATCGGGAACCATTTTCTCTTTCTTATATTTTTCTCAGGGTAATCCTCGTGTTCTTCAACAACCTCCATCGAAAAAACTTTAATTGATAGTTCGCCGCCGTATTTATTCATGTCAAACGTACCAAGTTCAATAGTTTCATTTGTTCCAAGCACACCGGCTTCTTCATACGCTTCTTTTTTAGCGGATTCAAAAGCTGAAAGATTAAACTCAATAAATCCTTTCGGCACTATCCATCTTTTTTTCCTAATGGAAGTAATTAGAAGTATTTCCACCGCCCCGTTGTTAATACGGTAGGGAATTACTGCAGACTGGTCAAAGTGATATTCGTTGTTCAAACTAAATTATAA
>CAZPSY010000237.1:0-2961 GCA_964589295.1 uncultured Ignavibacteriaceae bacterium | reverse complement strand
GATACTTCTTTTGATTATCTGCAGAAAGCAATTCCGAATCTATTAATAACCAATCTGGAACAATCAAAATATTTCCGCGTAACAACATGGGAAAGGATGCAGGATCTTCTTAATCAAATGGGTAAAGTTGATGTAAAGATTATTGATAAAGATTTGGGTTTTGATCTATGCCGTAAAGATGGTGTTGATATAATTGTAATCGGAAGCTATATAAAAGCCGGCAATATGTTCGCTATTGACATTAAAGTCCTGGATGTAGCAACAAAACAGATAATAAAAAGTGCAAGCGCAAAGGGTGAAGGGATTGGCAGTATTTTGAAATCTCAGATAGATGATTTAAGTAAAGAGATTTCGCAAAGTATTGGTATCTCATATAGTAAAATTACCGCTACTAAGATGCGGGTTATAGATGTTACCACAAATTCGATGGAAGCTTATAATTATTTTCTAAGAGGCAAAGACAACGATGATAAATTATATTATAATGAAGCTAGAAAAAATTTCGAAAAAGCAATTGCCATAGATTCTACTTTTGCAATGGCTCATCTTTACCTTTCTTATGCCTACCATTACTTACGGGATACAAAAAAAGAAAAAGCGGCTTTAGAAAAAGCATATGTCTTCTCTTTAAAGGCAACAGAAAAGGAAAAACTGATGATTAACGCTTGTTACGCTTCAGTAATCGAAAGAAACGGTGAGAAACAGTTACGAATATTGAATGAGTTAGCAACTAGATATCCGAAAGAAAAGATAGTGTATTATGAACTTGGTCTTTACTACGAATTTAGGGATATGCACAACGAAGCTATTGACGCACTAAATAAAGCTCTTGTGCTCGATCCCAATTATAGCGCTGCAATAAATCAAATTGCTTATATTTATTCAGAACTCGGGAACTATGAAAAAGCAATAGAGTACTTAAAAAAATATTCCGAACTGAATCCGGAAGATGCTAATCCGCTTGATTCTATGGCTGATTACTATTGGAGAATTGGTAAGATTGACCAAGCTATAGAAAATTACCTTAAAGCCCTTAAGGTAAAACCCGACTTCTATAGTTCCGCAGCCAAATTGAGTTATATTTCTGCAATGGAAGAAAATTATGAAGAAGCCGAAAGATGGATGAATAAGGCAATTGAAATTGCTCCTTCTACCGGATCAAAAGCAACTATTTATTGGGTAAGAGCTTTTCTTAATAGTTGGCGCGGTAAAATAAACCTTGCAATAGAAGACCTTAACAAAGCGAGAGAACTGTCTGAAACACTTAGTAATAAATACGTTAAAGCAGGATCAGATTGGTTACAAGCTTTTATTCTTTATGATACCGGGAAATTAGAATTTGTTAACCAATATTATCTTGGGTGGTTAGATTATCTTAACAAATATTCTACTACAGATAGGATTGATAACCTTGCAGAATATAAGTTTGTAATGGCATTGGTAAATATTAAACAGAACTTAATAGATTCAGCAAAAATAAAATTGGCAGAAATAAAAACTCTTATGCCAAAAATAATTGAAAATAAAAATCGGGTTGAGTTTGAAAACGATTTACTTAACGCTGAAATTCTACTGGCAGAAAATTCCCCAGTAAAAGCCATTACTGCTTTTAAAAATGCAACTCAACAAAATATACCGAATTTGACTTATCCGGTTATTGTTCTATACAATGTTCCTTTTATGAAAGATGGATTAGCTCGAGCTTATCATAAAGCAGGGCAATTAGACAAAGCAATTTCCGAGTATGAGAGATTGACTGCATATAATCCTCTAAGCAAAGACAAGTATCTTATTCATCCTAAATACCATTATCGATTAGCAGTTTTATATGAAGAAAAAGGATTAAAGGATAAAGCGATTATGCAATACAAAAAGTTTTTAGAACTCTGGAAAGAAGCAGATAAAAATTTACCGGAACCAATTGATGCTAAGAAAAGGTTAAATAAATTAATCGGTTTACAGTAATTATGATCGCTAATACTATTTCTCATTATAGAATAATTGAAAAGCTCGGCTTTGTCGGGAGGAGACGGATTTGTTGTAAAGAAGGTAATTAGTAGTATTTAGTAAAATATTTATAAATAATCTTGATAAGAAATAATAATAAAAGATTTTAGAGCAGAAAAATGGAAAGATGATTTAATGATTTTGAAAAATTTTGTTGAGACTAACAACCGAGCTGCACTAAAGCCTCCTCCTTTTCCCGATAACATCGAGATACAGAGAACAAGTCTGCAGAGGATTGTTGATGAAGTAAAAAATATGACCTAACTAACTATATATTAACAAAATTAAGGAGTCAGTTTTGAAAAACAGATTCGGTAAAGTGCTGATGTATTTATTGGTTTTACTCATATTGCCTTACGCTTCTATAGTTGCACAAGATGAACAATTTCCACCACAGAGGGAGGTATCACGCGATAGCTTACTAATATATGCACGAATGATTGTTGACTCTTCAAATAGCCGAGTTTTCGTTACTGTGGATGAATTAGGAAAACCTCGTGCAAGAACAATGTCTCCATTCACACCTGAAGAAAATTGGGTTATATGGCTCGGCACATTTCCGACCAGCAGAAAAGTCGAGCAGATCAAAAACAATCCGAATGTAGTTGTTTTTTATTATGATAGTAAAACATTCAGCTATGTTAATATTTCTGGAACAGCTCGGCTGATAAACGATCCTGATCTAAAGGCAAAGTATTGGAAAGAGGGTTGGAAAAGATTTTATCCTGATAGAGATACAGACTATATTCTTGTTGAAGTAACTCCTGAAAGATTAGAAGTCTGCAGCTTTAAGTATAACCTTCTATGGGATAAAGATGGGATTCCACCTTCAGTTGAGTTTGATACTAATGGAAGCAAATAATGATGTTGTAATTAAGGAAAAATGAATCAGTGCTGAGGCGAAGATTGCAACAGGGAGTTCTGAAGGACTTGTGATAATTAAGGTCTATTAAT
>CAZPSY010000236.1:0-2988 GCA_964589295.1 uncultured Ignavibacteriaceae bacterium | reverse complement strand
GGTGTTAAATCAAAACACCGATCCTTTTTCCATCGTAAAAGATTTTTACTTTGATAAGAAACAGATTGACGCTGTGAGTAAAATAGAATCATTTTATCTTTATAATCAAAGTAAGGTCGCCAGTCATCTTTTCCGCATAATTTCAGGGCTCGAATCAGTTGTATTGGGAGAGTATCAA
Organism: uncultured Ignavibacteriaceae bacterium; assembly: GCA_964589295.1. Lineage (GTDB taxonomy): Bacteria > Bacteroidota > Ignavibacteria > Ignavibacteriales > Ignavibacteriaceae > JAZGGS01. Next base: position 2,810 of record CAZPSY010000236.1, on the reverse strand, counting down.
ATACAAGCGCAGATTAAGGATTCTTATAGTATTGCCTGCTCTGAAAAAACAGCGGATAAGATTTTACACAAACTATTTCATGCTGCTTTTAGAACAGGTAAAAGTGTTCGTACACACACAAAGATTGGTTCAGGCAAACAATCATTAAGTGGTGTTGCATATCAATTAATAAATGAAGCTATAAAAAAGGATGATGCAATTACCATCATTGGGGTAAATGAAAACACAAAAATTATTGCTGAAAAACTGAATCATTCAGGTTTTACAAATCTTAATTTTATAAACAGAACACTTTATAAGGCAGAAGAGTTAGCTGAAAAGTATAACGGAACTGCCTTTACTTTAAATAAAATTGAAGAACCACTTGCCAAATCAAAGTGTTTATTTTCATGTACCGGTTCACCTGAATTTATAATTACTTCAGATCTTATAAATAAAATTTACAATAAAACAAATTGCCTGGAATTAATTATAGACATGGCAATTCCACGTGATGTTGAGGCAAAAGGAATTTCTGAAGATATCAAGATATTCAATTTAGAGGGATTAAAAATTTATTTAGAAAAACAGAGAACTAAAACTGATTTGGAATTATCATCTGCAGAAAAAATTATTGAGGATGAAGCAAATATATTTGAAGTGTGGACCCAGGCACAGAGAGATGATGTCTTTTCTCCTTTTGCAGAGAAAATAGAGCTGATGCGCCAGCAATTACTGGATGAAACAAACACACAATTTTCTGATGATGAATATCAATTGTTAGACAAATTCTCTCGCTCGTTAATACACAGGCTTAAAGCATCAATTAACCAAGCATTACGAACGAACGCTGATCAAAAAAAAGCGAGTTAAAAAAAATATTGAATAGGCTACAATTTAAACATGGAATAATATTATGACAGAAAATTCAATTTCATCTGAACTATTAATAGTAGGCGCCGGAATAGCGGGAATAACTGCGGCGGTTGAAGCTGCCGAAACAGGGTTAAGTGTGATACTGATTGAGAAGAATCCGTATATCGGGGGTAAGGTAGCACAATTCAATCAATACTTTCCAAAGCTATGTCCGCCAAGCTGTGGATTGGAAATTAATATTCGCCGCTTGCGTACTAATCCATCCATAACCCTTTTAACAATGGCAGAAGTAACCAACGTTGTTAAAGATGATGGAAAGTATAAAGCAGAGATTAGTTTAAAACCACGATATGTAAATAATCAATGCACAGTTTGTGGCGATTGTGTGCCGGTTTGTCCTGAAAAAAGAAAAAATGAATTTAATTATTTGATGGATGAAACTGCGGCAATATTTATTCCTTACGAAAACGCTCATCCTCAAAAGTACGTTATTGATATGAACGCTTGTAAGGGAAGCAGCTGTAACAAATGCGTGGAAGTTTGCAAGTATAAAGCTATCGATTTAAGCGAGCAGGAAAAGAAAATAAACATTGAAGCTAAATCTATTATCTGGTCTACAGGATGGGATCCTTATGATGCAAGCAAGCTTGATATTCTTGGTTACGGCGAATATCCTGATGTTGTTACAAATGTAATGATGGAAAGATTCGCTGCACCCGATGGCCCTACAAAAGGTGAAATACTAAGACCATCAACAAAAGAAAAAATTAATAGTGTTGCATTTGTTCAATGTGCAGGTTCAAGAGATGAAAATCACCTTGAATATTGTTCTTCAATTTGCTGCATGGCTTCACTAAAACAGGCAAAATATATAAGAGAACAGAATCCGGATGCTGAAATTCATTTTCACTATATAGATATTCGTGCAAACGGTTTGCTGGAAGACTTTTATAACTCAGTTAAAGAAGATGACAAGCTTCATTTTCATAGAGGGAAAGTAGCAAAAGTGTTTAAAGATGATTCTTCAGGTAAACTTATTGTTGAAGCCGAAAATACCTTAACCGGAAACCTGATGCAAAATGCTGTTGAAATGGTTGTACTGGCTACTGGTATGGAATCTACAGCTAAAAACTTACCTGTTGATAAAACACTGCTTGATGATAATGGATTTTTCAAATCGAATGGCAACGGAATGATAAGTTGCGGCGTTAGTACAAAACCAAAAGATGTATCATCAGTTGTGCAGGAAGCAACAGGCTCTGTTTTAAAAGCTATTCAAATAATTAAAGGGAATTAATATTATGGCAGTAGATACAAAAGTTGGAGTTTATTTATGCTCCGGGTGCGAAATTGGTGAAGCTTTAGATATTGATGAACTTGCTAAAGTTGCTTCTGAAGAAATCAAAGTACCGGTTTGTAAAAATAATTCATGGCTTTGCAGCGAAGAAAGTATTAATGAAATTAAAAAAGATATTGAGAGTGAAGAATTAAATCGTGTTGTTATTGGTGCTTGCTCGCAAAGATTTTTAACCGATCTCTTCAAATTCGATTCAAAGGTTTTAGTTGACCGTGTTAATTTAAGAGAAAATGTTGCTTGGACGCATAAAGCAAAAAATGAAGACACGCAAATGCTTGCTGCAGATTATCTTAGAATGGGTGTTGCTAAGGTAAGAAACAGCGCACCTCCTGAACCTCTGGCTTTGGAAATAAATGAAACAATACTTGTTGTAGGTGGAGGCGTTTCAGGATTGACTTCTGCATTAGCTGCTGCAAAAACTGGCAAATCAGTTGTTGTAACTGAAAAAGAAAAACAACTTGGCGGCTGGTTAAATAAATTTCATAAAATCACTCCTCATAATTCTCCTTATACTGAACCCGAATCTACGGGGATAGATGAATTGATTTCCGAAGTTGAATCGAATAAAAATATTAAAATTATCACATCTTGTTTGATC
>CAZPSY010000235.1:0-3017 GCA_964589295.1 uncultured Ignavibacteriaceae bacterium | reverse complement strand
TATCATTGGCTGGCAGTACATTCGATTTACAGTTTGATGCAATGACAAGCAGCCCGCAACGAAACCCTCAGTACGTCATTAATCTTATGGTTCAGAAAATTGCTGAGAGTTGGGCATTCAGTGCTGTTTCACTCGGTCCATCAATTATTCTCTCTGAGAATGCAGATGGAAGTTTCGGAGTTATGAAAATCTTTTTCAATATGAGGGTTAAAGTAGGATCATCGTTATAAATAATTTTACCGCAAACAAATCCTTCTTCGCTAAAGCTAAGAAGGATAAATATTGATGCTGAAGTAAATTTATTAATTCTTAAATTAGAAATATGTTTGCCAAAGCAATTGTCCAAACACCCTGTAAAAATATGATGTTTGGATTAACATCAACTAATCTTGGTCTACCAAACTATTCCCTCGCACTCCATCAACATCACGAATACATTGAAGCTCTAATAGAATGTGGGCTTGATGTTACAGTATTAAATGCTGATGAAAACTATCCCGACTCAGTTTTTGTTGAGGATACAGCTTTATTAACTCCCCCATGTGCAATTATAACCAATCCCGGCGCTCATTCCCGAAAAGGAGAAACTTTTGAAATGTCTAAAACATTAAACAGATTCTACTCAACTGTTGAGAGTATAGAAGATCCGGGAACTCTTGATGCTGGAGATGTGATGATGGTAGGCAAGCATTTCTATATAGGGCTTTCAGAAAGAACAAATGAAACCGGGGCAGATCAATTAACATCTTTTCTAAATAAATATGGAATGACGGCATCGACTATATCTTTAGAAAAATCATTGCACTTAAAAACGGGAGTATCTTATTTAGAGCATAATAACTTATTAGCAACTGGTGAATTTTTGAGTAAATCTGAATTTCAACATTTCAATTTAATTGAGATAGATGATGATGAATGTTACGCAGCAAATTGTGTTTGGATTAATGATAAAGTATTAGTCCCCAAAGGATTCTCAGAGACAAAAATGAAAATAGAAGAATTTGGTTACACCACAATAGCAGTTGATGTATCTGAATTCCAAAAATTGGATGGTGGATTAAGTTGTCTTTCACTTAGGTTTTGATGCTTAAACTAATGATAATTTTACACCTATAGACTTCTTACTGGAAATTAAATAGAAACTAATAAGATGGTCCTCCTTCGCTAAACTCGCCCGCCTCTGGCAGGACTGCGGCGGATAAATGTTGATGAAGTAAAATCCTTATTGAATTGCTCATTACAAATCCCTGCTTAATAAGATAGGCGGGGGTTTTTATTTGAAAGTAGGTCGATGATTCTCTTTAGCTTGAATAAATTGAAGTAGAGAAAAAAGCTTGTTATAAAGTTTTTTCTAATCTCTCAATTTTTGTAAGTTATAATCTTTGTCGGACAACGTTCAATTACCACATTTAAAATTAACGGAAGAATTATTTATGAATAATATAAAAGTGCCTCCTCCAAGCATACTCAATGATGTAATCGGTCCGATAATGCGCGGTCCATCAAGCTCACATTGTGCTGCGGCTCTAAGGATTGGACGGATCGCACGTGATATAATGAAAGAAAACATTCAAGAAGTATTTGTAGAGTTTGATAAAAATGGTGCTCTTGCTACAACACATAAAAGTCAAGGCTCTGATATGGGACTGTTTGGTGGATTTCTTGGTTGGAATGCTGATGATGACAGGCTAACAAAGTCGGAATCTAAATTAGCAGAGGCCGGAATCAAAACACAAATCAAGATTCATTCGATTGGCACTATTCATCCCAATACCTACAAGATAACATTGAAAAACGAAATTACTCAACATCAGCTAATAGCTATATCATCAGGTGGCGGAATGATAGAAATTATTGAGCTTGATGGAATGCCCATTTCACTGAGAGGAGATTACTTCGAGACTATTGTTTACACACGGAAAGATGGTAAAAAAATACAGGGTGAATTATTAAACAAGTTAATGTGTGATGATATAGTAGTTCACAAAGGAGTAGGTTTAGAAATCATTGTGATAAAATCACACAAATTCTTAGATGAATCGTTAAAAGCTGAAATCTTAGGAAACAGTAATACAATAGATATCAAAGAAATATATCCTGTACTAACTGTGCTTTCAAGTAAGAGTACAAAAGTACCATTCACTACCTGTGAAGAAATGCGCGAATTCAATCAAGATAAGAACTGGCCGCTCTGGAAACTTGCGCAATATTATGAGTCAGAACGTGGCAATATTACTAAAGATGATGTATTTGATAGAATGAAAAACGTGGTGTTAATAGTTAAAAAATCCATTAAAGAAGGATTGGCAGGAACGGATTATGAGGACCGCATTCTAGGATTTCAGTCAGGAAAATTTATTGAGATGGACAAACAAAATAAACTATTAAATGGCGGATTATTAAATACTATTGTACCATATGTGACAGCTATGATGGAAGTGAAAAGTTCTATGGGTGTAATTGTTGCTGCACCAACAGCAGGTGCTTGTGCTGCACTACCGGGAAGTTGTATTGCGGTTGCAAAGGAAATGAATCTTTCCGATGACGATATAACAAGAGCAATGCTTGCAGCTGGAATGATTGGTATCTTCATCGCAGCACATTCAACTTTTGCTGCTGAAGTTGGAGGGTGTCAGGCAGAAGGGGGTTCTGCATCAGGAATGTCTGCTGCTGCACTTATCACTTTGATGAATGGAACTGCAGAACAGGCAACATCTGCTGCATCAATGGCAATTCAAAATATGCTAGGCTTAATCTGTGATCCAGTGGCAAACAGGGTTGAGGTCCCTTGTCTTGGTAAGAATGTTATGGCAGCGAGCAATGCTCTCTGTTGTGCAAATATGGCTCTCTCAAATTTTGATGCTGTAGTACCATTGGATGAAGTAATTGAGACGATGAATAAAGTAGGAAAAAGTCTTCCATCAGAATTATGCTGCACTGCGCTTGGTGGGTTGTCCATAACCAAAACTTCTAAAGAGATTGAGAAGAGATTGGTATAACAGATGTTCTATGAATAT
>CAZPSY010000234.1:0-3026 GCA_964589295.1 uncultured Ignavibacteriaceae bacterium | reverse complement strand
TATTCTTTGTGAAAGACTTTGATCAGGATTATATTGAATTTCATAATTTGAAAGCGCGAGTGATAAAATTCCCTTTGCCGTTAGTTCATTTTCCCCGCCTTTATTTCTGAAAGGCCGCATTAAAATTGTTATACAATTCTCAAGATCAGTAATGCTAAAAATATCTTCGAGACTGTTTAATACATTATTTGCAAAATCATTAATCAAATCAAGTTCAATAAGCTTTCGTTCAAAAAGCTTTTTTTCATAAACAGAATTAGTAATATTTTCCGAAGTGGCTACATAACGACTGGGAGTGTCAATATTTATTTTATTTTCCTTGTCAATTACTCCTGATCTGAAAGTAATAGATGATATATGTCCCTCACCTGTAGCGCGCAAGCTTAAAATAAAACGGCGACTTCCTTTGGGCAGGTCTGATTGATCAGGATGCCATACCATTGAAGGATTAAAAAGGGCTGCAGATTCCAGGGAATATTCTTGCGTAAAGTAAGCTCCGATTAATAATTTTCTTTCTTCACTTAAAAACTGGTCTGTTAACAAATGCTTTTTCATCTCCTCGAATCTATTGAGATAAAAATTGCGCAGCCTCTGATGCCGTTCTTCAAATTCCGTCATTACCTGCTTGAGTTCTTTTTTAACTTCCTTTTCGGAAAGGGTCAAAATTCTTGCAATAATTTTTATTATTCTTTCCTCAGAAAAAATTGTAAAGGGTCTGTAAAGAACTCTTTTATGATCTGGTTTAATCACTATATTCGTTCTAATTGCTTTCATGTTTTTCCATATTTTGTTTTTCAATAGTATTTTCATGATGCTCATTTACTTTAAGCCGTTCAAATGACCGGAAAGAATTTTCCATAATGTGCATTTCAACCAGAGATAATAAAAAGGCAAGAGTTGATTCACCCCCCTGGTTTTGATTTATCCTGTCAACATGAAGAGCGTCATGGCATCCGCCGGTCTTCGTACTATATAACGGAATACTGAGGTCGTTTCTACCTAAGAACCATTCAAAAATCATTCTTGCGGATTCCAGCCAGAATTTATCGTCTGTTGCTCTTGAAGCTTCAAGACATGCTGATAAAATTGAATAAGCCTCAATCGGTTGCTGATCAAATTTTGCCCTGTAACCGTTTTTTAAATAAAATCCATTTGAGCCGATTGGCCTGAAATATCCACTCTCTGAAGTTTGGGTTTTTAAAAGCCATCTTAAAGATTTCAAACCTATGTCAAAGGCCTTTCCATTTCCGGTCCACTGCCCGCTTACAATTAAAGCTCGTGGAATAACTGCATTATCGTAAGATAAAATTTCTTCAAACCAGAACCATTCTTCTACTGCAACAGAATCATATAAACTAGTGAGACGGTTAGTAAGCGTATCCCTTATCTGATTAGCAATTGTATCTCCGCTCATTCTTTTAAAGTATTCATTTATTCCCATTAAAGAAAAAGCCCAGGCGCGCGGCGAAGTTAACTCTGTTGCAACAGGAATAATCTGATTAAATAATTGTGCACCCCACATGTGAAAATTTGGATATTTAGATCTGCCTGCACAAGTTCCTAATGCCCAAATAGAGCGACCCTGGCAATCATCAGACCCAACATCTTCAATCCATCTTCTATCATAGGTCATAAAATTTCTGAAATACTTTGTTTTCTGACTAAAGGCATAATTAACAAAAGCGGAATAACGACCGGAGAGTTCCAGAATTTTTGCAGTATCTGAGTATGCTTCTTCCAGAAGAACAGTAAGAAGAAGAGCGCGTGCATTATCATCGGTGCAATATCCTTCATTATAATTTGGAATAGATCCTATTGCGTGATGATATAAGCCGGTTGAGTCAGTCATCCGGATTAAATGATCTAATCTGATTTCAGGAAGCTCTGCTCTTTTTTCTTCAAGGGTTTTAACGGCAAATATCCGGGGATATTTTTCAATTTTTGGAAGCCTTGCCTTTTGAAAAGATTCAACGTAGAGATGTGCAATCTCACTCCATATCATACTGCGACCAAGCAGGTAAGCTTTTTTTCTCATCGTATGGCGGCGGTTTTCATCCTTAAACAGGCTTATTAATTCCTTTGCTATGGCATTAGAATCTCCAAATGGAACCAGAACACCTCTTCCATCAGCTAAAAGCTCTTCAGCATGCCAGTAGGGCGTTGAAACAACTGCTTTACCGCAACCGAAAGAATATGCCAGCGTTCCGGATGTTATTTGCGCCTTATTAATATATGATGTAATGTAAATATCAGACATTCCAATGAAAGCCTTCAATTCTTCAATATCAACAAACCTGTTATAAAAAATTACATTCTTTTTTATTCCTAGATCGGCTGCCATCCGTTCAAGGCTCATTCTGTATGTTTCTCCATGCTCTTTAACAAGGTTTGGGTGTGTGGCACCAAGAATTACATAAACCACATTTGGAAATTCTTTCAGCACATCGGGTAATGCTTTTAAAACATTTTCAATTCCCTTTTGCGGGGAGAGAAGTCCGAAAGTTAAAAGCACCTGTTTTCCTTCAACACCAAACTGATCTTTATAAAAATTAGGATCTACAAACGGCATATCAGGGATTCCATGAGGAATAACATCAATCTTTTCTAACGGAGCTTTATAAATTTCTGTTAGAAAACTTTTACCTTTTTCTGTCATGGAAATAAGACGGGCAGAAAGTTTTATGAGCTCGTTCATTACTAATAATTGATCGGGATTTGGTTTCTCCAATATTGTATGAAGTGTAGTAACAACAGGCAAATGAAGATCCCTTAAAAGCGCCAGGATATGACTTCCGGATTGACCTCCATAAATTCCAAATTCATGTTGAAGCGAAACAATTTCCGTATTATTAAAATTAAGAAAATCTGCTGCTCGCTGATAAGAGATAAGTTTCTGTTCTTCAAATTCAAATCTTACTTCTTTGGGATAATCATAGCCTCCTTCAATATCATTTACTGAAACAACAGAGCATTCAGTTTCAGGATATTGTGAAGAAATAGCATTATAAATATCTGAAGTAAAGGTG
>CAZPSY010000233.1:445-3058 GCA_964589295.1 uncultured Ignavibacteriaceae bacterium | reverse complement strand
ACAGTTCCTACTTCAACAGTGTCACCTTCATTAAACTTTATCTCCTTCAAAATACCTGCAGCGGGTGAAGGAATTTCGGTATCAACTTTATCCGTACTTATTTCAAATATTATTTCATCCAGCTTAACAGCATCACCAACACCCTTGTGCCATTTGATGATTGTACCTTCATTAATACTTTCGCCCATCTTGGGCATGATTATATCCATTTTACTCTCCGATATTTAGAGGCGAAGATTTTGCCTTCAATATTCAATTAATTCTTTAATACCATTTAAAATTTCCTGCCTGCTAGGTAAAACTGCATTCTCAAGAATAGGTGCATAAGGAATGTGTGAATCTTTAGCAGCAATTCTTTTTATTGGTCCATCCAGGTATTGGAAGCAGCTATCAGATATCCGTGCAACTATCTCCCCGCCGAATCCACCGGTAAGCGTATCTTCGTGAATTACAATTACTTTGTTTGTTTTTCGAACCGAGTTGAAAATCGTTTCTTCATCAAGAGGAACAATTGTTCGTATATCAATCACTTCCACCGAATATCCAAACTCTTCTTCCAATTTTTTTGCAGCCATTACGGAATCCCACAATGAAACTCCATAGGAAACGACGGTTATATCTGTTCCTTCGTTTACAACTTTTGCTTTACCAAATGGGATAAGATAATTTTCATCGGGTTCTTGTGAAGTAGCATAACTTTGCCTGTATAAACCTTTATGTTCACAGAAGAGAACCGGGTCATTCATTCGGCAGGCAGTTTTTAGCAGACCTTTTGCATCAGCAGCATTACTTGGATAAGCAATATATATTCCAGGAATGTGTGCAAAAATCGATTCAATATTCTGGCTGTGGCAAAGTCCGCCATGAATGTAACCGCCTACTGCAACCCTTGTAACAACAGAGGAAGTCCAGGCATTGTTAGACCTGTAGCGCATAGTGGTTGTTTCGTTTTTCATTTGCTGGAATGCCGGCCATATATAATCACCAAATTGAATTTCAACAACCGGCTTCAATCCTGCTAAAGCCATCCCGGTTGCAACACCCATTATACTTGCTTCGGCTAAAGGAGAATTAAATACCCGATCATCACCAAAAGTTGTAGAGAGACCTTTTGTTGTAGTAAACACCCCTCCCTTTTTGTCGGCAATATCTTCACCAAAAATATACATATCATCATTCTTATTCATTTCTTCGTGCAGTGCATGATTTATTGCATCAACCATAACTATTTTTTGCCCGGCCGGTTCTGTTAATTCGTAATCAAGTTTATCCTTTAATCCACTTTCATCAAAAATATGTTTAACTGCATCTTCCGGTTCAGGATCCGGTGCGTGGAATGCCCTGTCGGCAGCTTCATCAATTTCAGTATTAATTTCCTTTCTTATATTTTCATAATCGTTTTCAGTTATAACATTTTCTTTAAGAAGTTGTATTGCAAATTTTTCTATTGGATCGTTTTCAATTTCCTCTTCCAGTTCAACCTTATCCCGATACTTCCTATGGTCATCCGAAGATGAGTGCGAGTGCAGCCTTATAACTTCTGCTTCAATAAGAGCAGGACCTTTTCCACTCTTTATATACTCAATTGCTTCTTTTACTTTTTTATATGATTCGAAAAAATCGGTACCATCAATTATCATCCTTTTCAGAGAATGATACCCGCTCATCATTTCTGAAATAGATGAACCTTTTCCAGCGGTTTGTTTTTCCACCGGAACTGAAATTGCATATTTGTTATTCTGAATAACGAATAGCACGGGGAGTTTTTCTCTGCTTGCCCAGTTTACAGCTTCGTGGAATTCGCCCTGGCTTGTTGTACCCTCGCCGCTGCTTACATAAGAAATATCTCTTTCATTTCTCCGAACACTTGCAAGAGCAGTACCAACTGCCTGTAAAAACTGCGTACCAGTGGGACTTGATTGTGAAGGAATGTTCGCGCGTGTCATTCCAAAGTGAACAGGAAGTTGCTTTCCACCGCTTGCAGGATCTGTTGCTTTGCCAAAGGTTCCTAAAAATGCTTCTTCCGATGTCATCCCTGCAGTTAGAACTATTCCAAGATCCCTGTAATATGGAAATAACCAATCTTTCTGTGGATCAAGTTGCAAACCAACTGCAACCTGCACAGCTTCGTGACCCGCAGCAGCAATATGGAAAAATGTTTTTCCTTGTTTTAACAACCGCATTGCTTTTTCATCTATTGCCCGTGAGCGTAGCATTATTTTAAGAATATCTACAAGGTCTGATTTATTAAATTCCATCAACTCTGTTGTTCTACCGGGTTTAACATTATTGTCCTTTCCGCTGGAAGGTTTGCTATTCTTTTTAGTCTTTTTATTCTGGCTTCCTTTTGTGTCCGAATTATTCGGTTTACTCTTTGCCATAAAATTCCTTTTGATTACTGATCAATAATTTCAGAAATAAGAAATTCATCCAGATCTTTTTTTTCAGCCGGTGAATAATCAAATACTTCAGTAAAATTTTTTAATATAATTGATTTAACTTCATTGATTTCTATTGCTCTACCAAGTTCATTTTCTAATGACGTCACACTTTTTTCCTTAATACCGCAGGGAATAATTCCATCAAACAAAGAGAGATCTGTATTAACATTAA
>CAZPSY010000233.1:0-435 GCA_964589295.1 uncultured Ignavibacteriaceae bacterium | reverse complement strand
ATTAAATGCAAAACCATGCATTGTAATCCACCTGCTTACCTTAATACCGATAGCCGCAATTTTTTTATCCCCAACCCAAACACCCGTATATTCCTGATTTCTGCCAGCAGATATATTATATTCAGCACATGTTTTAATAATTACTTCTTCTATTGCTCTTAAATATTTGTGTGTGTCTTTTTTCCATCCAGTTAGGTTGATAATTGGGTATCCAACAATTTGTCCCGGTCCGTGATATGTAATATCTCCACCACGATCAATATCGTAAACAGATATTTTATTTTGATTGAGGAACTTATCTTCAGCAATTAAGTTATTACGATCTGCTGTTTTACCAAGAGTATAAGTATTTGGATGCTCTAACAATAAGAGGATATCTTCAATTTCATTCTTATGCCTTGAGTTTAAGAGATTCTTCTGAAGATCCCAGGCATC
>CAZPSY010000232.1:0-3061 GCA_964589295.1 uncultured Ignavibacteriaceae bacterium | reverse complement strand
AATGCCTGCTGGTGTTTTGATAAACCGAGCATATAAAAACCATCAGCGGCAATATCATAAGTTGCTGAACTGAAAGCCATCAGCCAAAAAAAGGCAAGCGTATACTGAAAAAATTTTTCAGCTGGAATAGTAAATGCAACTCCAGCCAATCCTGCGCCTATAAATAACTGGCTGATAATAATCCATGTACGTTTTGTTTTTAAGAGATCAACAAATGGACTCCATAATGGTTTTATTACCCATGGCAAGTAAAGCCAGCTTGTGTACAATGCAATTTCTGTGTTCGAAATTCCAAGTCTCTTGTACATTATAACTGAAACATACATCACAACTATGTAAGGAAGTCCTTCTGCAAGGTAGAGGGAAGGTATCCATGCCCATGGATTGCGGGTTTCCTTTTTAAACATTCAACAATTCCTTCGCGAGAAGAATAGCTCCTTCAGCCGGGGAGTTAATAGGTTCTTTTATTTTAACGGAAGAATATTTATCATCAATTTTTTTTCTTAACAAATCAGAATAAATATTTTTATTTGCGATTAAGCTCCCTGTAAAAACGATATCCAGTTTTTTTACTTTCATTTCCTTCATAACCGCATTTATATGAAGCAAAAGTTCATCAGCTTCTTCATTTAAGATTTGCAAAGCAACAGTATCATTTTCTTCAGCTGCGGTAAGTACTATTTCTGCTGCAGAAGCAATATCAAAATTATTTTTGTAAACATTAATAATTAAATCGGGGGCAGAAGATATGTTATACTTTTTATTCAACAATTGAGTCATTAAAGTAGATTTACCTCTGCCGTCAAGCTCTTTAGCAACAGCAGCCAATCCTTTTCTACCAATTGAATAACCACTTCCTTCATCGCCTATCATTCTCCCAAATCCCCCGTTACGGTGGATAAAATTATTTTTATCTTTTGCGTAAAGAATAGAACCTGTCCCGGAAATTAAAATGCAACCTGCCCTTCCACTAAAAGCGCCTTCCAGGGCAATTCGTGAATCGCTAACAACTTTAACAGATTTTATTTTAATCCCATAGCCTTGTGTATAATCATTAAACTTTGATTCGAGAAGACGAGCGTCTTCTTCTCTCCCAGCGCCGGCTGTCCCAATCAGAAGTGCTTCTATATCGCTAAAGTCTGATTCAATTTTAAAAAGAGCACCTTCAATTAACTCGAACAGGTTTTCAACCGCAGAATCAATCCCTATTGCTAAAAAGTTTGAAGGTTTCCCCAAATTACTGTGAAGAATTTTGCCTGAAAGATATGCAACTGCGCATTCGGTTTTTGTTCCGCCGCCGTCTATGCCAATTATATATTTCATTTCGTTTAAAATTTTAACAAAAACTGTACGAAGTTACAAAATTGGCGATGAAAAAATCAGTAGATATCGGACAAATTTTTTTCTACCCCGTACAAAATTTGAAGGATGAATTGCGTCTCTCAATTTATTATATTCATACCACGAAAAGATTTAATAAATAAATGGTTCACATGAAAAACCTTGAGAAATATTTTACACCTTTCCGCGAAAAAATAATCGGTTATAATAAAACCATTGCTACTCCATATGGTAAAAAGAAAATTGTATATACCGACTGGATAGCCAGTGGAAGATTATATAAATCGATTGAACAAAAAATAAGTAACGATTTTGGTCCGCTTGTTGGTAATACACATTCGGAATCGAGTTCAACCGGAACATCGATGACATATTCGTATCACGAAGCTCACAATATAATTAAGAAGCATTGCAATGCCGGTAAAGATGATGTAATAATAACTGCCGGCTCCGGGATGACCGGATTGATCTGTAAATTCCAGAGGCTGCTGGGATTAAAAATTCCTGAACAATTAATCGATTACATTCAACTGCCTGAAGAGCTTCGCCCGGTAGTGTTTGTTACTCATATGGAACATCACTCGAACCAAACTACCTGGCTTGAGACAATTGCAGATGTTGTCATCCTGGATCCGGATGATAGAGGTTTAGTTGATTTAAATAATCTTGAAGTGGAAGTAAGCAAGTATAAAAACAGGGGACTAAAAATCGGTGCCTTTTCTTCATGTTCAAATGTAACCGGTATTGAATCACCATATCATAAAATGGCAAAGATTGTGCACAAATACGGAGGTTATTGTTTTATAGATTTTGCTGCTTCTGCACCGTATGTAAAAATTGATATGCATCCTGAAGATACTGAAGAAAAACTGGATGCGATTTTCTTCTCACCACATAAATTTTTAGGTGGTCCCGGTTCATCAGGTGTTATGATTTTTGATTCTCAATTGTACAAAAATAAGGTACCGGATCATCCAGGTGGAGGAACTGTAGATTGGACAAACCCATGGGGACAGCATAAATTTGTTTCGAATATTGAAGCAAGGGAAGATGGTGGAACTCCAGCATTCCTTCAGGCGATAAGAGCCGCTCTCTGCATCAAATTAAAGGAAGCAATGGGTATTGAAAATATGGAGATGCGCGAGAAAGAATTGGTTAAAATTGCCTTCGAAGAGATGCGAAAAATACCCGGTTTGTATATTCTTGCAGGCAACATTGTAGAACGATTAGGCGCAATTTCATTTTATGTTGAAGATATTCATTATAACTTAATTGTAAAGCTGCTTAACGATCGTTTCGGTGTGCAGGTTAGAGGAGGTTGTTCATGTGCCGGAACTTATGGGCACTACCTGCTGCATGTAGATCCATCGCGTTCAAAAACAATTACTGATAAAATTAATACTGGCGACTTATCCGATAAACCCGGCTGGGTAAGAATGTCTATTCATCCAACAATGACCAACGACGAGCTTTACTTTGTTATAAAAGCAATTAGTGATGTAGTTAAAAATATTAGCAGCTGGGAAATGGACTACAAATATGATATTGGAAAGAATGAATTTTATCATATTTCATCAAATGGGAATGAAGCAGAAAAAGTGAAGAACTGGTTTGAAATTTCAGAAAAGTAATCTGTTTAAGAGAAGTAAAATTATCATTGCCCACGGGTTGAATTTCATCATTTTAAAATTATATTATTAGTTAAGAGTTATAATTACTA
>CAZPSY010000231.1:0-3071 GCA_964589295.1 uncultured Ignavibacteriaceae bacterium | reverse complement strand
CTAAAAAAATTCTTCTAGATGAATCGGATATACCCGATTATTATTACAACATCCAGGCAGATATGCCAAACCCAACCCTTCCGCCACTTCATCCTGGTACTAAAAAACCAATCGGACCGGAAGACCTTGCACCACTCTTCCCTATGGAGCTGATAAAGCAGGAAGTATCGCAGGAAAGATTTATTGAAATTCCGGATGAAGTACGGAACATTTACAAACTCTACAGACCCTCACCTCTTTACCGCGCTACAGGACTTGAAAAACTTTTAGACACACCAGCAAAGATCTATTATAAATATGAAGGTGTTAGTCCGACCGGTTCACATAAGCCAAACACTGCTATTGCACAGGCGTTTTACAACAAAAACGAAGGCGCTAAAAAACTTGCAACTGAAACCGGCGCCGGGCAATGGGGAAGTGCTTTAAGTTTTGCCTGTGCGCAGTTTGAACTTGAGTGCGAGGTTTATATGGTAAAGATAAGTTATGACCAAAAACCTTACAGAAAAGTTATGATGAATACATTCGGTGCAGAAGTTATAGCTTCACCCAGCAACAGAACAAACGCAGGCAAACAAATATTAGCTCAGGATCCCAACTCTCCCGGAAGTCTCGGCATTGCAATTTCAGAAGCTGTTGAACGTGCTGCAACCGAAGAAGGAACTAACTACTCGCTCGGCAGTGTGTTAAATCATGTTCTGATGCACCAAACAGTTATCGGGCAGGAAGCAATAAAGCAGATGGAAATAGCTGGTGATTTTCCTGATCTTATTATTGCTCCATTTGGCGGCGGCTCTAACTTCGCAGGGCTCGCTTTCCCGTTCCTCCGTTACAATCTCCAGGAAGATAAAAACATACGCTGTATTGCTGTTGAACCCGCCTCATGTCCTAAACTTACTAAAGGTGAATTTCGTTACGACTTCGGAGATACTGTTGGTTTAACCCCGCTCATTCCTATGTACACTTTGGGTCATACCTTTGTACCAGAACCAATTCATGCCGGCGGCTTGCGCTACCATGGTGCAGGTGCAATTATAAGTCAGCTTCTTAAAGATAAAATAATTGAAGCGAGCGCTTTACATCAGATTGAATGTTTTGAAGCAGGAATTAAATTTTCCATTTCAGAAGGAATAATACCTGCACCGGAAGCAACACATGGAATTGCACAGGTAATAAGAGAAGCTTTAAAAGCAAAAGTTGAAGGAACGAAGAAAACCATTCTCTTTAACCTTAGCGGGCATGGTTATTTTGATATGGGAGCTTACCAGGATTACTTAGCCGGTAACCTTTCCGATCACGAATTAACAGAAGAAGAACTTTACTCAGATTTAAGAAAACTTGATACACCAGAAGCTGCGTAAAAATCCATAAGTGGAGACGGGGCAAGCCCCGTCTCACAACGAACCGTTAATTATTAAAGCAATAAAAATATCGGGTTCTTCCTTTTCTGTTCTATAAGTCATTCACAATGGAGAGTGAAGCGTTGATTCCTTTCTAATTTACTTTTTAATATTTTGGCAATAGAACAATAATATTTTTAATTTTGAATAAGTTTCTTTCAATCAATTAACCCAAAAATCCGGGGACAATAATGAAAAGCGAATCGCTTGTACCAATCGAAATAATTACATCTAAAATTTATCTTATAAGAAAAGAAAAAGTTATGCTAGATTCTGATCTTGCAAAGCTTTATGGGGTTGAGACCAAGGTTCTGGTACAAGCAGTAAAAAGAAATATTGACAGATTTCCCCAGGATTTTATGTTTCAGCTATCCACCCATCAGTATAAAATCTTGAGGTCACAATCTGTGACCTCAAGTTGGGGCGGAAGAAGGTATCCTCCGTTCGTCTTTACAGAACAGGGTGTTGCCATGCTATCCAGCGTGTTGAAAAGTAAGCGGGCAATAAAAGTTAATATTGCAATAATGAGAGCTTTTGTGGACCTAAGAAAATTTCTTTACAGCAATGAAAAACTTGCTAAAAAACTTACAACCCTAGAACATGAAACAAAACAAAAATTTGAGGAGCAACAGAAACAGATATCGCTGATTTTTGAAGCAATAAAACAGCTAGTTAAAGAGGAACAGAAAACTAAAAAACCGATTGGATTTGCTCTGCCAAAAAAGGGTAATCAACTATAAAGTGATTTGCCGAATCGCTCTACAAACTATTGGAGTTAAAACTAATGCGTTCAAAAGAGTTCATTAAAAACCTATTTACCACCTTCACTTTAATATTTTCGCTTACCCTACTGTTTGCCTGTGCCGAACCGCCACAGCCTGTAAGCAGTAAAAACGGGATGGTTGTTTCAACCAGTTCATATGCTTCAAAAGTTGGTGTTGAGATTTTGAAAAAAGGGGGCAACGCTATAGATGCTGCTGTTGCAGTCGGCTTTGCCCTTGCTGTAACTTATCCCTCTGCAGGAAATCTTGGCGGCGGTGGTTTTATGGTTATTCATCTAGCTGATGGAAAAAATATAACAATTGACTTCCGCGAAAAAGCGCCTATGTCTGCAAAGAAGGATATGTACTTAAACGAAACCGGTGAGTTTCTCCCGGAACTTAGCCAGGAAGGAACTACATCGGCAGGTGTGCCGGGCAGCGTAGCAGGACTTATCTATGCACTTGAAAACTATGGTACCTTACCACTTTCAGAAGCTATACAACCCGCAATTGACCTAGCTAAGAACGGCTGGCTCCTTGAAGAGAGAGATGCCAGCTACATTAAAAACAATCTTCCCGAGTTTGAAAAATATCCGTCATCTTTAAAAGTCTTTTCAAAAGATGGTGAGCCTTACCAGGAAGGTGATCTTTTCATTCAGCCCGAACTTGCATGGACACTGCAACAGATAAAAGAGTATGGCAGAGACGGATTCTATAGAGACAAAGTTGCAGAGCTGCTGGTAAAGCAGGTTAGTTCCTTAGGTGGATATATAACTCTTGAAGACCTTGAAAAATACCAGCCGCTTGAAAGAGAACCGATTATTGGAAATTACCGTGGGTACAAAATTATTTCTATGCCGCCGCCAAGCTCGGGAGGAATTGCTTTGGTTCAACTGCTCAACATTCTTGAAAA
>CAZPSY010000230.1:0-3083 GCA_964589295.1 uncultured Ignavibacteriaceae bacterium | reverse complement strand
GAAATGGATAAAGAATGGAAGACGGCCTATTCTGCAGGCGTATTTAGTGAGTTTATGGAACAACGGGCACCCGGGCATACTGTTCTGGATGATAAAATATATAAAATGGGAATGAATGATTTTATAGTAAAGATTAATAAGCAAATAGAATTACTTGATTTTGAAAATGATGATGAAGCTTTGGCAAAGCGCGAAGAATTAAAAGCAATGCATATTTCTGCAAACGCGTTGATAGCATTTGCAAAACGTTATAGTGTAATGCTTTTTGAAAATGCACAAAGTGAAAAAGATTCTTTAAGAAAAGATGAGCTTGAAACAATTGCAGGAATTTGTGAAAGAATTCCTGAAAATCCTCCAAGAACTTTTTGGGAGGCTCTTCAATATTACTGGTTTGTACATCTTGGTGTAATAACTGAATTAAACACATGGGATTCATTCAATCCGGGCAGGCTTGATCAGCATCTGCTTCCGTTTTACAATAGAGATATTGAAAGTGGATTACTTACAGAAGAGAAAGCGCGAGAATTACTCCAATCATTCTGGATAAAATTTAATAATCAACCTGCCCCGCCTAAAGTTGGAGTAACAGCTAAGGAAAGCAATACTTATACGGATTTTTGTTTAATCAATCTTGGCGGTGTAAAAGAAAATGGTGAAGATGCAGTTAATGAATTAACATTTATGATTCTTGATGTTATTGAAGAGATGCGTTTGCTTCAACCAAGTTCTATGGTGCAGGTTAGCAAAAAAAATCCGAACAAGTTTATTAAACGTGCATTGAACATTATTAAAACCGGTTACGGACAGCCTTCAGTATTTAATACAGATGCAATCATCCAGGAAATGCTGAGGCAGGGTAAATCCTTAATAGATGCTCGCAACGGAGGTGCAAGTGGTTGCGTTGAAACAGGTGCATTTGGTAAAGAGAGCTATATACTTACAGGTTATTTCAATCTGGTTAAAGTTCTTGAAATCACCTTGAATAATGGAGTTGATCCTTTAACAAATAAGAAAATTGGAATTGAAACTGGTGATCCTAATAATTTTAAATCATATGATGAATTATTCGAAGCGTATAAAAAACAATTACAGCACTTCATCGATATAAAAATTAAAGGCAACAGGATAATTGAAAGGCTTTATGCAGAATACCTCCCCGCCCCGTTTATGTCTTTGCTGATTGATGACTGCATTGCAAATGGAAAAGATTACAATAACGGTGGTGCACGTTACAATACATCTTACATTCAAGGTGTAGGTATAGGAACACTTACGGATTCTTTAACTTCTCTAAAGTACAATGTATTTGACAAGCAAAAAGTGACAATGGCTGAAATGCTAGCTTCTTTGAAATTGAACTTTGAACAAAATGAAAAACTTAGAAGTAAATTAATAAATGATACTCCTAAATATGGAAACGATAATGATTACGCTGATGAAATTTTAAAAGATATTTTTGAAGCATTTTACACTGCCGTTGATGGAAGACCAAACACAAAAGGTGGATATTTTAGAATAAACCTTTTGCCTACAACAAGCCATATCTATTTTGGAAGTAAAATTGGGGCAACTCCAGATGGGCGGTTTGCTAAACTTCCGGTTTCAGAGGGAATCTCACCTGTGCAGGGTACAGATGTAAACGGTCCAACAAGTGTAATTAAATCTGCCGCAAAAATTGGTCATTTAAGAACAGGCGGAACTCTGTTAAACCAAAAGTTTACACCACAAATTTTTGAGGATGAAGAATCGATTGATAAAATTGTTCATTTAGTTCGTTCTTACTTTAAAATGGATGGACATCATATACAGTTTAATGTAATTGATGCTGAGACTCTGCGGGAAGCGCAGAACCATCCCGAAAATTACAGGGATTTAATTGTCCGTGTTGCAGGTTACAGTGATTACTTTGTGGATCTTACACAGGAATTACAGGAAGAGATAATTAAGCGAACTGAGCATACGAGTTATTAGAAGAATATCATAATTTTCATTTCCCCAACCCCTTCTTAATAACATAGGCGGGGTTTTTTATTATTACCAAAATCAATTATTTAATATATTTATTACTTCATTATGAATCCCCGCCGAAGCAGCTATAATGTTCGAACCTTTAACAGGATCGTTGCCCTGGTAATCGGTTATAATCCCACCTGCTCCTTTAATAATTGGTATTAGTGGAAGACTATCCCAGACAGACATTATCGGATCGATCATAATATCTGCAAATCCAGTAGCTACTAAATAATAACCGTAACAGTCTCCCCAATTTCGATAAAGTTTTACTTTTTTAATTAACTCCTCAAAGCTATTTTGATTTTGATATTTACCGATATTTAAATGATCTGTTGTAAGAAGAACTGATTTGGAAAGGTTGTCACATTCTCTAAGTTTTGTTTTTATTCCGTTTATCTCAGCACTATTATTATCTCCAATAAGCAATTCATTAAGAACCGGTTGGTTAATAGCACCTAGCACGGGTTTTCCATTTTTTAATAAGGCAATTAAAGTTCCAAAACTTAATGCGCCGCATATAAAACTTTTTGTGCCATCAATCGGATCCAAAGTCCATTTAAATTCTGCCGATTCGTTATAGTTACCAAATTCTTCCCCAATAATTCCATGATCCGGAAAGTGTTTCATTATTTCTTCCCTCATCACTTCTTCTGCTTTTCTATCAGCAATAGTAACAGGAGAATCATCTGCCTTGTTATCAATGTTGATATCAGTTCGGAAGTAATTCCTAATTATCTTTCCGCTAATATTTGCAAGATGATTTATGAACTCTTTATATTCTGATTGATCTGTCATTTGTCGTTGTTTTTTAATTGTCTTGATTTATTAATAAGCAAATTTAGAAAAATTTCCTTTTCCAGAATAATAACAATTCATATATTTGTAACCCAAATAGTTAGAAATAAACGGAGAGTTGCCCACCTACGGTGGGTAAAGCAGAGTCCCCGCATACTGCGGGGTAAAGGTTGCTCGTCCCGCATTTGCGGGAAATGCGGCGGTCTTGTTGAGCGAAGTGAAATCCCGCCCTGCGGGAAAATCTGTTAAAGAAATTAAATACTAATTATGGAGAG
>CAZPSY010000229.1:0-3088 GCA_964589295.1 uncultured Ignavibacteriaceae bacterium | reverse complement strand
GGACAACCTATTTTAGTTAAACTTCCTGAAATAAATTTTATTGATGACAAAGAAGGCAAGCCTGTTGGCATCCATCAGTTTATAGGCAAAAGACCAATAGCTGCTTTTGGAAATTCCGATGGTGATTTGCAGATGCAGCAATGGACTGCCGCGGGCAAAGGGAAAAGATTAATGCTTTATGTTCATCACACAGATGCAGAAAGAGAATGGGCATACGACAGAGAATCTTCAATCGGAAGATTAGATAAAGGACTGGATGAAGCTAACGAAAAAGGCTGGACGGTTGTTGATATGAAAAATGATTGGAAAGTTATTTATCCATTTGAATTAAAATAGTAAGTCTTATAGCTCAATCTGAAAGGTAAAAAATGAAAAGTAAAATCAAATTCGTAGCACTGCTGATGGCTTCAATGCTATTGAGTTTCATTGCACAGGCACAGGACAATCAAAAACCCAATATTGTTTACTTTCTTGTAGACAACTTGGGAATGGGAGAATTATCCTGTTATGACGGAGGAATAACCCGCGGTGTAGAGACTCCACGAATTGATAGATTGGCTGATCAAGGGATGAAGTTATGGAACTTTGCTCCAGAGACCCAATGCACACCTTCCCGTTCTGCTTTGATGACAGGTCGTTATTCCATTCGCTCGGGCACACATTCAGTGGCACTGGCAGGTGATGGAGGCGGGCTCGTTACATGGGAAAGAACCATGGCCGAAGTGCTCTCTGACAATGGTTACGCAACATCTTGTGTTGGTAAATGGCATATTGGTGCATCTGAAGGAAGGTGGCCTACTGATAATGGTTTTGATGAATGGTATGGACCAGCTCATTCGTATGATGAGAGTTTATGGCCTGAAGACCCTTGGTACAAGCCTGAAAGAGATGGCATTTCTTATATGTATGAAGGAAAAAAAGGAGGTAAGGTAAAACCTACAATTCAACTAACACGTGAAATTAAGAGGGATTTGGATGTTGAATATTTCAATCGGAGTAAAACATTCATGAAGAAAAGTGTTGATAATAAAAAGCCTTTCTTTCTCTACTTCAATTACACTCTTATGCATATGCCAAATGACCCAAGATTAGAGTTTAAAGGTAAATCAGGGCATGGAGATTGGGCAGACTGCCTTATGCAAATGGATGCAGATTTCGGGGCTTTACTTGATTATTTAAAAGAAATAGGTGCTGATAAGAATACAATTGTTGTTTTTTCTGGCGACAATGGCCCTGAATATATGGAACCATGGCGAGGTGATCCTGGCAGATTTTCCGGTTCTTATTTCACCGGATTAGAAGGTAGTTTGCGAACACCATGTATTGTAAGTTATCCAGGGAAAGTGCCAGAAAAACAGGTTAGCAATGAAATAGTTCATATTGCTGATATGTACACTACCCTCATCAATTGGGCGGATGGAAAAGTACCTACTGATAGGGTTATTGACGGATTGGATCAGCGAAATTTCTTTGAAGGAAAACAAACGACATCTGCTCGGGAAGGTTTTCCATATTGGATGGGGCAAACAATGTACGGTGTTAAATGGCAAAACTTCAAAACAGTTTTTATTAACAAGAGATCATTTGCTGACCCCGAACAAAAGTTAGCAACTCCGTGGATAATTAATCTGGATACTGATCCCAAAGAAGAAAAGCCTTATGACTTTCCTTATATACATTCATGGGTAATGACTCATGTAGGAAAGATTCTCGGGGAATATTCTCAGAGCGTAAAAAATGAACAATTAATACCTGCTGGTGCACCTTTAGATTTTGTACCAACTTCTAAATAGTGATTACTGCTGCCAGCAATAGTAAATATTTTTTAATACATAATAAATCTTCTTAAACCAACGGTCATCAATTTGGTGCCGTAGTTTCTTAAACAGTAAAATTCGACAGCTTGGTTAAGCTCTTGAAACAGCGAACGAAAAAGGCTGGACGGTTGTTGACTTGAAAAATGATTGGAAAGTAATCTATCAATTTTAGTTAAATTAAAATAATTAATTATTAAATATCAAATAGTTGAAGGAAAAAATGAAAAAAAATGTTTTAACAATCGTAATGCTAACAGCATTATTCTTTACTTCTTGCAAGGAAACACCAAAACAAGAAAGTACAGAAACTACAAAAACTGAAACAAGCACACTAGAAAGGCCTACTGATGCTGAATTCCGGGCTTTTATAGTTTACCATCACATGGAGTATATGAAAACAACGGCAGCACAAGCCGGAGGAACCAACAAACTTCTTCATACTAAAGAAATGCCAACGGAAGGCCAGGACCCGGTAGTAACACCAGCTTTAGACCATATCTATTCAAAAGCTGTAATAGATTTAACATCAGGTCCTGTTACTGTTGAGTTTCCGAAAGTTGAAAAAGGCAGGTATTTTTCCATTATGATTACGGATGAAGAACACTATGTTATTTATGACGAAATGTTTCCTTCGGGCACTTATGTTTTCGTTCGCAAAGGTAAAAACATGAAAGTACCGGCAAACGCAAAGGTAATCGAATGTATAGGGGATTATCCTCATCTGTTTGTAAGAGTTCAGGTATATAATAAAGCTGACCTTCCGAACGCTTATGCCATTCAGGATAAGATTAAAATGAATGGTGTGAGCAAAACATTGGAATTTGATAATCCTATTAAATTTGTTTTGGACAACAGTGATGTTTATCCCCAAAATAAAGCAATGCTGGAATCAGAAGTTAACTTTAGCAAGGAGGATTACCTTAGAGTCAGCAATTACGTAGGAACTGTTTTAGCGCCAAAATTAGCACCCAATGGCAACATGGGTATGTTCGGCCCAATTGACAGTGACGAACCAGGCAGTAACGATATGGAAACTCGTGCTTTTGGTATGATAGGACATCTTGGTTTACCGGTTCATCATGCGTATTACCAACCGAATTTTACAAATTGTAATAATGAAATATTAAATGGTGATAAACCGGAAGTATTTACCTTTTCGTATCATCCCAAAGGAGTACAACAGTTTTGGTCTATTACGCGTTACAGCGCCATAACACGTAATACCTTAGCAGGTAAAAATGATCTGTTCAATGCTTACAATACCAAACCCG
>CAZPSY010000228.1:1982-3104 GCA_964589295.1 uncultured Ignavibacteriaceae bacterium | reverse complement strand
ATCACGAAGTTCATTCTGGTGACTATATTATGTTTCAACCAGCTTATGTGATGACCCACGATAATACCGGCGCCGTTATTCCAAAATTCAAATCAATCGGAGCAACAAAACTTTTTAATCCACGGCAAGTTGTTCACACACTTGATCATAACGTGCAAGATAAAAGTGAAAAGAATTTGGAGAAGTACAGGAAGATAGAAGAATTCTCTAAGACAATGGGCGCAGATTTCTATCCTGCAGGAAGAGGCATTGGGCATCAAATAATGTGTGAAGAAGGATATGCTTTTCCGGGAACAATGGCAGTTGCTTCCGATAGCCACTCAAATATGTACGGAGGGCTTGGATGCTTAGGAACTCCTATTGTAAGAACCGATGCTGCAGCTATATGGGCAACCGGGAGAACCTGGTGGAAAGTTCCTCCAATTGCAAAAGTTGAACTTCAAGGAAAATTAAAAAACGGCGTAACAGGAAAAGATGTTATTATTGCTCTTTGCGGACACTTTAACAAGGATGAAGTTTTAAATCACGCATTAGAATTTGTAGGTGAAGGTGTAAAGAATTTATCTGTAGAAGAAAGATTAACCATTGCGAACATGACCACTGAGTGGGGAGCTCTTGCGGGCGTCTTCCCAGTTGATGAGATCACAATAGAGTGGCTGAAGAAGAGAAATGAATTTATATTGAAAAGAGGATTAGAAGGTGTCCCGTCAGATGAAGACCTGCCTGCCGGCAAGGCAGGTGGAAAAGGTAGTCATCCAAGAATTAATGAAAGCAAAATTTCCGGGTTAGAATCTAATCTTCCTCAAGCAGATAAAAACACTTTTTACAGCAAAGAGATTAGAATTGATTTATCATCAATCGAACCTTATGCAGCAGGACCAAACTCAGTTAAACTGATGAACTCAATTTCGGAATTGAAGAAGCAAAATATAAAAATTGATAAAGCTTATCTTGTTTCTTGTGTAAACAGTAGGTTGCAGGATTTAAAAGAAGCCGCTGCAGTTGTGAAAGATAAGACGGTAGCTGATGGAGTTGAGTTTTATATTGCTGCCGCATCAAGCGAAGTACAGCAGGAAAGTGAAAAGTTAGGATATTGGCAGACTCTAATTGAATCAGGCGCAA
>CAZPSY010000228.1:0-1882 GCA_964589295.1 uncultured Ignavibacteriaceae bacterium | reverse complement strand
TTTGGAACTGGAAGTTCAAGAGAACAAGCTGCAACTTCATTAAAGTATAAAGGAATTTCGTGCGTAATTGCCGGTTCGTTTAGCGAGACTTACAAACGCAATGCAATCAACAATGGTTTTTTGATTATTGATTGCCCTGAACTGACCGCTGATCTTAAAGAAGAATTTGGAACTGATAAACTAACAGTTCAATCAAATAAAAAAGTAAAAATTAATTTTGAAAATTCTCTGATCACTTATAATGATAAAAACTATTCAATCGATCCTGTTGGTGAAGCTGCACAGGAACTTATTATTGTTGGTGGCTTGGAGAATTGGGTAAAGAAGAATTTATAATAAATTGGTTTAATTATCAGGAACAATAAATGCAAAAATCAATCTCCCGTACAATTTCTGAATTTGCAATCAAACTTAAATACGAAGACTTACCCAAAGAAGTCGTTAACGAAGTAAAAAGATATTTGTATGATTCGATCGGCTGTGCTTATGGCGGATATCATACAAAAGATGTAAACATTATCAGAGATATCTACAAAGATATGGCAGGGAAAGAAGAAGCAACCCTTATTGGTTTCGGTGATAAAATTCCTGCTGTAAATGCAACTCTTGTAAATTCATTAATGATTCGTGCACTTGATTTTAATGATATATACTGGAAAGAAGATCCATCACATCCATCAGATTTAATTCCTGCCGCACTTGCTGCTGGTGAAATGGTTGGCGCATCGATGAAGGAAGTAATTACAGCAATCGTCCTTGCTTACGAGTTTGAGCAAAGGTTATGTTTGTTTGCTACTCCAGGAGTTCGTGAACGCAAATGGCATCATGCAACATTAACACAGTTTGTTTCTCCGATTGTTGCAGGAAAAATGTTAGGATTAACCGAAGACCAAATGGTAAATGCAATCGGTATAAGCGGAAGCCACAATCATACAATCGGCTGCCCAACTGCAGGTAAATTGACAATGATGAAAAACACCGTTGACCCGATGGCTGTACAGAGTGGAGTCTTTGCAGCGTTGCTGGCACAAAAAAGTTACAGCGGAACTGAAGCCGTGTTTGAAGGGAAAGAAGGTTTTATGGATACTTTCCTCGGATATAATGTTAGGGAACAAAAAGTTGATGCTCTTAAGATGCAGGGAAGAGATGGGCTGAGTGAATGGGCATGGGATATTGATGCTTTAGTTGGCGGACTTGGAGATAGTTACAAAATATTGGAATGCAGCATGAAAGCTTTTCCTACAGAAGCATTAACTCATACTCATCTTTCTGCAACTCTAAAAGTTGTAACATCTAACAATATCAGTTATGACCAGATAGAGACCGTAACTTTAACAACGCTTGCACAAGCTTATGATATCCTTTTTGATCCGCATAAATACAGACCTGAATCTAGAGAAACTGCAGATCACTCACTCCCCTATTGCATTGCCGCAGCTTTAGTTGATCATAAAATAACAACTCAATCATTTAGTGATGAGAAGTTGAAAGATCCACGGATTTGGGAAGTGATAGATAAAATTGAAGGCGAGCCATCAAAGGAATTTGAAAAAATGTTTCCAGCAAAACAGCCATCGAAAGTTGTAGTAAAAACAAAAGATGGAAAAGAATTTTCTGAATATCTCGAATATCCAAAAGGTGACCCAAGAGAACCGATGACTATGGAGGACCTGGATAATAAATTCGAGGGATTATCAGAAAAACTTCTTTTAGAGGGTAGTAGAAAAGAAGTTAAAGAAGCTATCTTTGATGCTGAGCAGTTAACAGCAAAAGAGTTTATGAAAAAGTTGATTGTTTAAACACAATTGAACGCAGATGACGCTGATTGTGCAGATCTGCGCTGATCAGTTGAATCTGTGTTATCTGCATTCTATTTTCTTTT
>CAZPSY010000227.1:0-3117 GCA_964589295.1 uncultured Ignavibacteriaceae bacterium | reverse complement strand
AAGAGAATATGTTGAGAAATATGGAATAACGAATGTTTTAGATCCAACTGAAAAAATGTCTTGGAATTATTTAGTTCATAATAAAGAAGTTGCAAGATTCAACATTCCAGAATATGTTGTACAAAAGTGTAGGAAAAAGTTGGAGGATAATAACATTTTTCCTGGGAAAGATAAAATCCTTTCTTATCATGCGAGGCAACCAGGATATAAATATTATCCAGAGGCTAACAGACATCAACATAGATTCGTCGATATAAAAACATTTGAACAACTTTCGAAATTTTATGTCGAAAAAGGGTACAAAATAATAAGAATTGGTGACGAAAGTTTTCCAGAATTATCATATAAAAATGAAAATATTTTTGATTCGGCAAAAACGGAAGATAAAACAATAATGGATGATTGTGGATTTATTGGTTTATCTGATTGTTTTGTTGGAACCGACTCTGGTATGTGGTTAATCTCTGTTTCGCTAGGAATTCCGACTTTATTATCAAATCATTGTCATGGAAGACCAGGAATAGGAATGAAAAGATGGTGGTTCCCATGGGAAGATGGGCACGAAGTGTTACATAAAAGGCCATTCTTCGACCAAACCGAAATCGATGCTTCGCTCATGGTAAAAATTTTTAATGGAATGGGATGGTTATCGACAGGGCAAATAGAATTAAAGGATAATACGTTGGAACAACTTATAGAGTGTTGCGAAAGACTTTTGAAAGGAGATAAACCACAATGAAATGTTTGATTTTGGGTGCAGGCCCAGCGGGTTGCTCTGTTGCATATTTTTTGAAAAAAAGGGGTGTAACAGATATAACCATGGTTGAAAAAGATGATAGAATAGGTGGTTGTTCTAAAACTTATTTTCACGATAATATTCCTTACGAATTTGGTCCACAAATTATGTATACCGACGAAGAAAAAATCAAGAGTGTTTATTTGGAATTTTTAATTCAAAATCCACCGAAAACTGATGACGGAGAATACCATCCAGCGTTATCAGTTGATGGAAAATTGGATGATCCTCATACATTTCCAGTTACAGTTAAAAATGTTTTAAAACTAAAAAATCCTGAAAAAGCAATTTTTGAATTGTATAATGTGAATTTACAAAAACCAGATTATACAAATTTAGAAAATTATGTTGTTAGTCGAATGGGTAAAACGCTTTACGAAACCTATGTAAAAAATTACAATATAAAACAATGGAAAAGAAATCCAATTGATATGGATACAGAGTGGGTTAAATATCGGAATCTTTCTCTGAGAGAAATTCCAGATTTATTTCAAGGAAAGTGGCAAGGTCATCCAGGTGATTATACAAATTTATGGAACGGGATGACAAAAGATATTAAAATCATTAAAGGTGAAGCAACGATAGATGATAAATTTAATGAAGTAAAAATTGACGGTTGTTTGACAGATAATTATGATTTGATTATAAGCACTCTTCCGTTGTCACGGAAAATCGAGTTTATAAATACATATGCAGTCTATGTTTCTTTAAAATCAGAAGAAATTATTATGCCAGGATATGCAACTTCATTTCCTAATAATTATGATTTTGTTAGAATTTTAGAGTATAGGCAACAATTCTATGTTGAAAACGAGCATACTCTTTTAAGTTTTGAATTTCCTTGGGTTGATATTTGCGAAAAAGAAAAATATCATTCGCAAGTGAAATGGTTTTGTGAAAATATATTAAAAAAGAAAATCGAGCAAGAATATGTTATCTCTAAGGAAAAAACTTATCCTGTTCCTACGAAAAAAAATTTAGATTTGGCAAAAAAACAGTTGCAATTGGCTTCCAAAACGAATATAATACCTATAGGAAGGAATGGAGTACATGCTTATATATCTAAGGATACTTGTATAAGGATGGCTTCTATTTTGGGTGATAATTTAGAAATTTTATGTTCTGATGATTTGATTGCAAAACGCCTTATTTTTAGAAAGATGAGAGAAAAATTATCTTAGAAAGGGAAGGAAATGAAATATTTAGTTTACTGGCGGCAAAGGTTTTATTGGTTCACATATTGTTGAAGAATTATTGAAGTCGGATTGTGAAATTGTTGTTGTCGATGATGAAAGTTCGTCTTGCAATAAAGAATTTTATTCTTTTGATAATGATAAAGTCAAATATTACAAAGAAGATATTGTGGATGAAAGTATAAAAAATTTATATAAAGGTGTGGATGTAGTTTTTCATCTTGCTGCTCGTTCACGTATTCAACCATCGATAGATGAGCCTTTCGATACATTTTTGAACAATACTTTGGGGACATTAAATGTTTTGCAATGTTGTAAATTGAATAATATCAAGAGGATTGTTTATTCAGCCAGTTCTTCTTTTTATGGAAAAAAGAATAAGGGGTTGCTAAATGAAAATTTTCTTTGCGATTGTCTAAATCCCTATTCTTTGAGTAAATATCAAGGTGAACAAGTTTGCGAACTTTATTCAAAATTGTGGAATCTTTCCGCGATTGTATTGAGATATTTTAATGTTTATGGGCCAAGGGAACCAATTAGAGGGATTTATGCTCCAGTAATCGGTTTGTTCAAAAGACAAAGAGATAATGGAGAAAAGTTGACCATTATAGGTGATGGTGAACAGAGAAGAGATTTCACATATGTTAAAGATGTGGTTCAAGCTAACATTTTGGCATCACAAGCAAAAAATATTAAATATGATGTTTTTAATGTTGGAAACGGAAAAAATTATTCGATTAATGAAATTGCCAGAATGATCGGAAGTGAGGTGATATACTTGCCAGAAAGGCTTGGGGAAGCTAGGGAAACTTTGGCAGATAATGCAAAAATTAAACGAGTATTAAATTGGAATCCTGAATTTAAATTAAAGGATGTCATCAATTCGTACTAAAATGTTTGATTTACTTATTTTTTTAAAATCTTCTGGGTCAAATGCAAGGTATGATAATTTATATGATACTTTGATTTCCATTAAAAATAATATTGGCATAAAAAATTATGGATTTTGCATTTACATAGATAAAAATATGGAATGTGGAGTAAGAAAAATTATCGAAAGAATTGGACTCTCTGATAAAATTCTCAGGCTTGAAACAAATGATAACCCGTGGTTTTATGATTATAATA
>CAZPSY010000226.1:0-3122 GCA_964589295.1 uncultured Ignavibacteriaceae bacterium | reverse complement strand
CTTTGTACAACTCGGATATTCCAATAAATCCCTCTATGTCCGTTATCTCTGCGTGGTGAGTAACAGGTTTTAATCTATTGGGGAATTTCCCGATTTTTGCAATGTCATAATACTTTTCAATATGTTTGCGGCTCCGCGCGATAGTGACACTGTCTAAAAGTTTGAAGAAGTCAAAATTTGTATTGAGTTGGGTTAAAAGTTGTTGACTGGTTCTTTCCTCAACGGGGAGCTTTGACCAGTTGTTAAATATTTTTTGAGCATTATTTAAAA
Source organism: uncultured Ignavibacteriaceae bacterium (assembly GCA_964589295.1). Taxonomy (GTDB): domain Bacteria; phylum Bacteroidota; class Ignavibacteria; order Ignavibacteriales; family Ignavibacteriaceae; genus JAZGGS01. Next base: position 2,852 of record CAZPSY010000226.1, on the reverse strand, counting down.
TAATCTCAATGGATTTCCCGGTATCCAATTTATCATCAACTTCTCCGGTTTGCCCTTCAAAAGCAAGTGCCAGCTGATTTTTTAGATCTGTAAACCTGTTATTTACAGGAGTTGCCGATAGCATGAGGACTTTTGTTTTAACACCGGCTTTCATTACATCATTCATCAGCTTTTGGTAGCGAGTGATTCGGTCCTTCCTAGGGTCATTATTTCGAAAATTATGGGATTCATCTATCACTACTAACCTACATTCCGCAAGTAGAAAAGCCCTATTATTTCGATTTTCCCCGCTCACTCATTTAGTATAACATTCCCGTTTAACGCCCACCAGCTTTAAAACAATGTCATGCAATTCACTCAGTTCATCATTAAAGGTTTTTATTGTATTTCCCTGACTTTTCAATACATGCCTTCTTTGATTTTGAAATATCGCGAGAATCCGTTCTGTTGTCGGCTTTCTGCAAAGTCTTTCTTCCGGATAGATAGAAATCTTTTTAAGCCCTCTTTCCTTCATTTTTAATCTGAGCTCGCGTTCAATCAGAGCGTTCATAATTAATACAATAAAATAGATGAACATCAACGCCTCAACTCTGTGCCGGGCTTTCAATTCTATGGGAGTCGCGTCAAAAACAGTTTTCAGCTGCTCAAAACGTTTTTCAATAAATGGCTGATATTTGTATTTAACAAGAATTTCACTAAGAGAAAGTTCTTCGGCTTTAATATTTGTTATAAGAGGGAAAATGCCATCAAATTTTGCTTCGTTTTGAATAGCTTCTTCATTTGGCATTGCCACAAAATTATACTGGGTCTTAATATGCTGAACATATTGTGTGGTTTTCCCAGGTCGGCCTTTTCTTTTTTGCTTAAATTCTGTAATGTCTTCCGAAACCACATGCCAGCTAAACCATTTTTCTGAATTGTTGGTCTCTAATATGGAAGTTACAGCCTGGGAAATTTGTTCTTTTGTACACAGTGTTCGCTTTCCAATTTTTTGTTTTAGATTATCCAGTGCATCAATTGATTTCTCGATTTGTCGTTGTCTCTTATCTTGGTCGTCTACCTGCTTTTGGCTGCTGAGAATCCAAATAATCCTATATCCTTCTTTAGAAGGCAGCGGAGATTCAAATCCATGATAAACGAACTCTTCGCCAGAATTAGGTCTTCTGTAATTAGGTGTGCGATAAATCTCTTGCCAGGGAAGCCTCGTCTTCTGGGCCCATTCCCGAAACCATTTTTGTTCTGAACGTGTTTTTGGGAGTACGGTAACAAACTTGCCGCCTTCTTCCGCTATATGATCCATCTGCTCTCTTGTGCACAGTTTACAGTCTGCTATATAGATGAAATCTGTTTTGCCAGTGAGTCGCCGTAATGTTTCCCAGGTATGGATATGAGTCCTGTCATCTGTCATATTCCCATCGTAAGCTTTATAATGAATGGGAACAGCCCCATCTTGACTGACAGTCAAGCAAAAAACCAACTGCTTTAAGTCTGGACGATAATCCTTATTATGGCCATGGGTTAAATGTATTGACTTTTTACCTTTGAAATGGGAATCGCCGTTATAATTACCATGTACAGTTACAGATGTGGAATCATTATGAAACTGGGCTGTATCAAGATTGAACTCATTAACCATATTCAACACAATCTCAGTCATTAACGATGCCCGATCTGCCTCGAATAATGCATTGAGGCTGCGTCCTATCCTGTCATCATTAAGAATTTTTGGATTTACCCCTTTCAGTCCAATCCATTCGGCGTCATATTGCTTTGCCCATTGAGCTAAATTGTACAGTGGCTGTCGTTCTATTAAAATATTCCGGATAAACAAAGCGATTGCTTCACTATGCTTGAATGCCATGTTTGGCTTGGAAGGTACAAATTTGTTCAGTGCATCAGCCAAATTCAATCTGTTCATGAAATGGTTTACAATGGGCAGACTGCTTATGGACTTGGAGTCGAGCTTTAAATTGTCTTGGTTGATTTTCATCTTGCTTAAACCTAATATATTTATATATTAAGTAAATGCAAAAGAAAAAATGCAAAAATATTAACATTTCAATTCCCAGTCCTATACTCCCTGGAACCATCTCCACAGCAATGAGTAAATGCGGTACAGCCAAATGTTCGTGCAAGGCTAATCCACCAAAACTGCACGGTCCCTATTATCGATGGACTGGGTTAATAAATGGAAAGCAAACAACGAGAACTATTTCAAAAGAAACTGCTGACGAATGTGAAAGACGAATAATGAACTTTCGTATTCTGCAGAAAAAAGTCAAACAACTTATGACGCAGGCCCTGGAAGACGCACCCTGGAAAATAAATGCTCAAAAAGGCTAATATTTACTTGCGGAATGTAGGTTATACCGGATTGAGTGTTGTGATACCCGGCTACTATTGGGGTCACCTGGAGATCTGTGCATAATCGGGCGGTATAGAATGTGGTATATAGCTGTTATGGATTATGAGGTATGGTCTTAGCACAAATTTTTAAATCATATTTTCTACTAATAAAACTTCCTGAATTCAGGTGTTAAGTAGATGCAGTAGAATTACCCTTTGGAAATGCTGCAAAGATTGCGGAACTTCACATAATTATCAACTCCACATAATATGGATGGTATTCAAATAAGATGCGCGGGCAAAGGGCTAAGCAGGAGGTCTGTGAAAAAAACGAGGACGAGAAAATAGTACGCAAAAACGCTCCATCCTGGTCCCGCCTTTGCGGGATCATCAAGTACATATTTGAAGTGGATCCGCTTAAGTGCCCGGATTGCGGTGAGAAGCTTTATATGATGAGCTGGGCTGAATACGATGCGCTTCCGCATGATACCCTTTTTGTGAAATCC
>CAZPSY010000225.1:0-3132 GCA_964589295.1 uncultured Ignavibacteriaceae bacterium | reverse complement strand
GGAGAGCTCGAGTTCATGCTCCAGAAGGCATCCGACGCCTTTGACCGCGAGGTTGAAAACGCCATCAACGGTCTTACCAAAATATTGGAGCCGGTCATGATCATGTTCCTGGCGGGCATGGTGGTGATCGTCATTCTGGCGTTTTTGTTGCCGATCCTGAACCTGACCAGCGGGATCTGAAAAAGACCGCGGCTCCCGGCTGATGAAAGTTGTGATGAAACATAATCCGGACCGGCGCACTCATATTGATAGCGTCTTTGTCCTCATAGCAAAAATGTAGATCTCCTGCTAATAAAGCTCTTTTTACACCATTAGTTGAACCGTAACTATTCACCACGCTCTCATCCACATTATCCCCCTCAAATCTTTCTTTCAACCGCTTGAATTTATCAAGTGCATCCGACCTCTCTTCAGATGCATCACCGATGGGCGGACCTTGGGCTTTTACCGACGGGGTTTCCGCAATTATTTTCCTGGCGGGGGCAGAGGTTTTCTTGTGCAGGGTCGCTTTCTCAGGTTTCTTTTGGACGGCAGCCCTCTTGCCAACAGGCTTTTTCTTGTCCGTATGTTTCGTTTTATTCTTCCCAGGTTTTTACCTTTATAGATAACTGTGTATTCACTTGTAAAACCGTCATGCTCAATATCAGTTGCCCTTATATCTGCCTGTGCGCTTAAACCGTATGTAAAAATCGTTTTATTAATTTGCGGCATAATATCCTGCAGTGCAGGCTCATCAAGACAAAGAACAACAAAACCATAAAACGGTACTTTGTTTACAAATTCAATAAAGGCAGTTTTCAAATCATCAAGGTCTTTATAGGTATCAAGATGTTCACTTTCCAAAGTTGTTAACGCAGCAATTGTTGGTGTAAGTTTTAAGAATGTTCTGTCAAACTCATCAGCTTCAACAACAATAAATTCGCCATTACCAAGTCTTGCGTTTGTTCCACCTAAACCGCTTAACTTACCTCCTACAATTATAGTTGGATCAATTCCTCCGTCAGTTAAAGTTAATCCAACCATAGAAGTTGTAGTTGTTTTACCATGAGTTCCTGCAATGCCAATACCATATTTCATCCGCATAGTTTCGGCAAGCATTTCCGCTCTTTTAATTACAGGAATATTTCTATCCACAGCTGCCATTACTTCAGGATTATCAGTTGTAACAGCAGATGAATAAACAAGCACATCTACATCTTTCACATTTTCCCCTGAATGCCCCTCGTATACCTTAGCACCAAGATCACTGAGCCGTTTAGTAACTTCAGAGAGAGCAGCATCGGAACCGGAAATCTCAAATCCCTGGTTTATAAGTATCTCTGCTATACCACTCATGCCAATTCCGCCAATACCAACAAAATGTACTTTTTTAATATTACTGAACACTGATGTTCTCTGTTAATGATTTAAGTTCTTCAAACCTTATTAAAAGTTCATCCTGGTTTTCATAATCAGAAAGCCGCACAAGGATGGGTCTTATCCTGGAAATAATTTTTATTCTAACATTTTTAAATTCTTTTATATTAACAGTTCTTCTCTGCCTCGTAAATTTTATATACTTTATTTGGTCGATTTTAAAGCTTCTTGTTTTGAACCTGTCAATAAATGATATGCCGTCATCAACTATCTTAATGTGCTTATTCCTGAAAAGGTTATAAAGCAATGACAGCATCGAAATAATTACAATAATTGCAAGGAAATAGAGTAACGGATCCTTTGTAATAAGCTTGAAAGAATTCTCTACGAACTCACCTCGTATAATTATATAAAGAACTGACACGATGAAATAAATTATAGTCGATCGATAATAGAACGACATATTGTATTTAAAAACCGTCTTTTGGTTTTCCATATTGTCACTCATTTTACCTCCGCAAATCTTATCGCACTTTTAGCAATAACTTTTGCCGCATCCGGTTTTGCCAGAAGCAAAGCACGTTTTTTTAGCTCAGCCAGTTTTTCAGCCGAATTTATCATAACAGTAACTTCATCATACATTCTTGAATCAATCTCATAATCTTCAACAAGAATTGCTGCGCCTTCATCCGATAAAGACTTTGCATTATAGTACTGGTGGTTCTCAGCAACATTTGGTGAAGGAACAAGTATCGATGGAATTCCCAAAACAAGAATTTCTGCAATAGTTGTTGCGCCAGCTCTTGCCAGTATTAAATCGGATGCTGAATAAGCGTAGTTCATATCTTCAATAAAATCAAATACTTTTATATTTTTTGAATTAAAGTGTTGATAATCTTCATAATAAATTTTTCCTGTCTGCCATATAACCTGTAAACCTTCATCACTAAGTTTATTAACTACATTGCCTGCAGCTTTGTTAATTGATCTTGCACCAAGACTTCCTCCTAAAATCAACAGAGTTTTTTTTTCTGCGGAAAAACCAAAACTGTTTAATGCTTCATTCTTTTCAATAGAACCAAGGTTTTTACGAACGGGGTTACCTGTACTCAGCAGAATATTTTTCTTCTTAAGATATTTTTTTGAATCCTCAAAACTTATATGAATTTCATCTGCATGTTTTTCTAATAGTCTTGTAGTTACTCCCGGATAACTATTCTGTTCCAGGAGGATAATTTTAGCACCAAGAACAGATGCTCCCCAAATCGCAGGTCCTGCAACATAACCACCGGAACCAATTGCCACGCTAGGATTGAACCTTGCATTTATAATCAATGACTGCAGAGTGGAAATAAATAATCTTAATGGAAAGAGTATATTTCCCATTGTAAATTTTCTTGAAAATCCTTTTACCCATATTGATTTAAAACTATAACCCAGTTTGGGAATAGTCTTTCCTTCAATTCTATCTTTAGTTCCAACAAACAATATTTCTGATTCGGGTTTCATCTCTCTAATTTGTTCGGCAACAGCAATTGCAGGAAACAGGTGCCCGCCGGTTCCTCCACCGGCAAATAAAAATTTATAACGTGTTTTTTCATTGCTCATATCTCCACCTGTTCCAGCGGCAATTTATTTCTTAATACTTCTTCATTGCTTTTATTTTTTGCCTCGTTTGAAAGCGCAATGTTTATTAAAATTCCAATAGAAATACATAGAAACAAAAGCGAGGTTCCGCCGTAACTTATAAATGGTAATGGAAGACCAGTTGTTGGC
>CAZPSY010000224.1:0-3132 GCA_964589295.1 uncultured Ignavibacteriaceae bacterium | reverse complement strand
TTGTGATTTAGATATTATTTGTTATTTGATACTTGGTGATTGAAATTTTATCTGCGAAGTAATTAGGTTTCACAAAAAAAGGGATGAACAAAAGCTCATCCCTAAAATTTTATAAATAACTAAAATTATTGTTAACTATATTTTTCTTTTACGTTTATCCTGTTAATAGCTCTTTTTAAAGCAATTGCTGCTCTTTCTTCATCAATATCTTGTTCACGTTTGCTTTTCAGTCTCTCCTCTGCCCTTTCCTTTGCTTTCTCTGCACGATCTATATCAATCTGGTCAACTGGTTCAATTGAATCTGCAAGTACAAGCACTTTATTATCACTAACTTCAACCGTACCGCCTGAAGTGGAAAAGTATGCAGGTTCACTACCTGATTTTACTGTAATAACTCCAACATCAAACGTGCTGATTAAAGGTGCGTGATTTTTTAAGATCTGAAAACTACCCATTGTTCCTGGAATAGTAACGGATTCAATTTCTTCATTAAAAATAGGTTTATCGGGTGTAACAATTTCCAAATTTAATTCAGCCATTTTTAAGCCATTTTCTTAGCTTTTTCAACAACTTCTTCTATTCCACCAACATAAAGGAACGCCTGCTCCGGCAAGTCATCGTATTCGCCATCAATAATACCTTTAAAACCACGAATTGTATCTTCTAGCTTAACATATTTTCCAGGCACACCTGTAAACTGCTCTGCAACGTGGAAAGGTTGGCTTAAAAACCTTTGAATTCTGCGTGCGCGTCTTACAATAACTTTATCTTCATCCGAAAGTTCATCCATACCAAGAATATTTATAATATCCTGTAGATCCTTATAGTGCTGAAGAATTTCTTTACAATTTTTTGCAACATCGTAATGCTCTTGTCCTAAAATTCCAGGCTGCAATATTCTTGAAGTTGAATCCAAAGGATCAACTGCGGGATAAATACCAAGTTCTGAAATTTGCCTGCTTAATACTGTTGTAGCATCAAGATGAGCGAACACAGCCGCAGGAGCCGGATCAGTTAAGTCATCAGCAGGAACATAAATTGCCTGAACAGATGTAATTGATCCTTTATCTGTTGAAGTGATTCTTTCTTGCAACGCAGCCATTTCAGTTGCAAGGTTCGGTTGGTAACCAACTGCAGAAGGCATTCGTCCAAGCAGTGCACTAACTTCTGAACCAGCTTGAGTAAAACGGAAAATATTATCAATAAAAAGAAGAATATCTCTCCCCTCCTCATCTCTAAAGTACTCTGCAACAGTTAATCCTGATAAACCAACTCTTAATCTTGCGCCGGGTGGTTCGTTCATCTGCCCAAACACGAGTGCGGTTTTTTCAAGCACACCAGATTCCTTCATCTCCAACCAGAGATCATTTCCTTCACGGGTTCTTTCTCCCACACCGGCAAAAACAGAATAACCGCCATGCTGTGAAGCAATGTTGTTGATAAGTTCCATAATAATTACAGTTTTACCAACTCCGGCGCCGCCGAATAAACCAGTCTTTCCTCCTTTAGAGTATGGTTCAATAAGATCAATAACTTTTAAACCGGTTTCAAACATTTCATTTTGTGTAGAAAGGTTTTTGAAAGCCGGGGCGGGTCTGTGTATAGGATATCTCTTTTTAGATTTAATTTCACCAAGCCCGTCAATTGGATCACCAATAACGTTTATTAATCTACCTAAAGTTTCAGGACCAACTGGAATAGAAATAGGTTCTCCTGTATCAAAAGCTTCCATTCCTCTCACTAAGCCATCAGTTGAATCCATTGCTACCGCGCGCACCCTGTCTTCACCTAAATGCTGCTGCACTTCCACGATAAGATCCTGCTCAACGCCTTCTGTGGTAGTACGAGGGATTTTAATTGCGTGGTAAATCTCGGGAAGGTGTCCTTCTTCAAATTCTATATCTACTACAGGTCCTATAACCTGGATTATTTTGCCACTTACTTCAGCCATTCAATTTCCTTGAAAATAATGAAAAATAGAAATATAAAATTATGAGAATTCTTGCTCTTTTACAAATTTTTAGATGAAAAACGTTTATGATTTGTTATTAATTTATAGGAAAAGATACAATTTTTTAAAAAGCTGTGAAATTTTCTACTTAGGCTAATTGAGCAATAAAAGTAACTTTTTACTTAGGGAGTATTAGCTTTTTTGAAGCTGAAAAATTAGGTGTTATTAGTCAGTACATGTACAACCCGCTTGGTAAATTGTATACTCTTCCGCCGAAGGCGGATCCGCCTATGGCGGAGAATTCAAATTTTACTAAGTAATAATATTAATATTTCTGCTTAGAAGAGTAATCTTGCATGCTCATCAGCATGATATGAACTGCGAACGAGGGGTGCAGATTCAACAATTTTAAATCCTAATTTCAAACCTTCTGTTTTGTACATAGCAAATTCTTCCGGCGTTACAAACCTATCTACCGGTAAATGCTGTTTTGTGGGTTGAAGATATTGCCCGATGGTAAGAATATCACAACCGTGATTAACTAGATCCTTCATCAAACCTAATACTTCTTCAGAAGTTTCCCCTATTCCAACCATAATACCGCTTTTAGTTTTTAATCCTCTTTCTTTTCCCGCAAATCGGGATCTCGCCTCGCGGGAAAACCATCTTATAAGCTGCAGGCTTCTCTCATACTTTGCCTGTGGTCTTACTGCGTGATATAATCTTTGAACTGTTTCCAGGTTATGGTTTAAAATATCAGGAGGTGATTGCATTATAATTTTGAATGCTTTTTCTTCTCCTTTAAAATCAGGGATTAGAATTTCCACAGTGCAATCCGGTTTATTTTCTCTTAACAATCTTACACACTCTTTAAATATTGCTGAACCGCCGTCTTCAAGTTCATCCCTGTTTACTGAAGTTATAACAGCATGCTTTAATTTAAGTTCTATAATTGAATCGACAACTCTGCGAGGTTCATCAAGATCAAGTTCATTCGGCATACCAAGTTTTACGTTGCAAAAACCGCAGGAGCGCGTACAAACATCTCCAAGGATCATAAATGTAGCGGTTCTGTTATTCCAGCACTCTGCAATGTTAGGACACCGCGCTTCTTCGCAAACAGTATTAAGATTCTTCTCCTTTAATAAACTGCGTACATCCCCGTAGTTATCTCCGGTTGG
>CAZPSY010000223.1:0-3137 GCA_964589295.1 uncultured Ignavibacteriaceae bacterium | reverse complement strand
CGAAATAAACATTCTGTTTCATTTCGCCAACTTTTATTTCCTGGTAAAGCTTAGCAGGGATTTTCTGCTTAACAAGGATAGTTAAATTTTGTCCCATTGCAGTTCCGCGCATTATTGTTGTGCGGTCTTCAACTTCTGCAAAAAGATCTCTGCCGCCAATTGCTTCCAGGTACTTTCCAATCACCTCGTACGCGGTTAAACCAAGTGAATCTTCTATAGAATTATCAGTTAAGATTAAATCTTGCGATGACCCAACACTATCCTGCAAGTTGTTTGCATAAGAATTAATATTTATTGATATGAGAAAAAGTATTGCGTAAAGAGTGATATTTTTCACACACATTGTAACCTATCCTTTATAATTTCTTGTTCAGATTTATTAGATTTGGTGTAAACTTAATCATATTTAATATTTAATTGAACTTTTACATTTAGCAACCTGGAAAATATTTTTATAATAAGTTGCTTAGCAAAAATTTATTTTTTGAATTGCAGCTTATCACCGAACAGAAAAGCCAAACCAAGATCATCATGAAAAAAATATTATTAATTGGAGCCGGAAGAACAGCATCATCTTTAGTTTCTTATCTTAAAGAGCTTGCTGCAGAAAAGGATTGGGAAATAACAGTTGCCGATCAATCACTTGAACTTGCAAAAAAAAGAGCAGGTAACCATCCGAAAATTAAAGCAATCAAGTTTGATGTATTTAATGATGAACAACGAGAAATCGAAATAGATAAAGCAAATGTTGTTATTTCACTCCTTCCGGAGGCACTTCATATTCACCTGGTAAAGGATTGTATTAAACATAAAGTACATCTTTTAACTGCTTCGTACGTTTCCCCAAAAATGAAATCTTACCATGAAGAGGCGCAGAAAAGAGGAATAATATTATTGAATGAAATGGGATTAGATCCGGGAATAGATCATATGGAAACGATGCGGATAATAAATGAAGTGAAGCAAAAAGGAGGAAAGATTACATCGCTCCGTTCTTTTGGCGGTGGTTTAGTTTCTCCACAATGTGACGATAATCCCTGGGGTTATAAAATAACATGGAACCCGATGAATGTTGTAACTGCCGGAATGCCAAGCGCAAAATATGTTAAAGATGGAAAGTTGAAGATTGTTCCCTACAACCGTTTGTTTTTAAATACCGAAATTGTTGACATCCCGGGATTGGGAAGGTACGAAGCTTACCCGAACAGGGATTCTGTAAAATACCGCGATATTTATCATCTCCCGGAATTAAAAAATGTTTACCGTGGGTCTTTAAGGAAGATTGGTTATTGCTCTGCCTGGAATGCTTTGATTAAAATTGGTCTTACAGATAACAGGTATGATATTCCTGATTCTCATATGCTAACCTACAATGATTTTGTTTCAATTTATTTTAGCAAAGGAACGGGACAAACAACAGGAGAAGCTCTTCTGGAACTGCTTGATGAATCAGCTGGCAGCCCCATAATGAAAAAGATAGAATGGCTTGGATTGTTAAGTGATAAAAAGGTGAAAGTTAAAAATGGAAGTCCCGCAGAAATTCTACTCGATTTACTGCTTGAAAAATGGGAATTTCAAAAAGATGATAAAGATATGGTAATATTGCACACAGAAGTAGAGTATGAGCTTGAAGCAAAGAAAGAAAAAATAGTTTCTTCAATTATTGTTTATGGTAAGGACTCAACGAACACTGCCATGTCAGCTACAGTAGGGCTGCCGCTTGCAATAGTTACAAACCTGGTGCTGGATGAGAAAATAAAGGAGAGGGGAGTGATGATTCCAATTTATGAAGACATATATGAACCGGCTCTGGCAAAGCTTGCTGAGCTTGGTATTAAACCAACAGAACAGATTTTAATGACAGCTAATAATTAATTCAAATTTCTGTTTCTAAAAAGCTGTTCATGTATGCAAAATCTTCTGTAAACTTTCCTTGCCATATTATTACTGCACGTTTAATTTCATCCGGTAATTGTGATTCAGCCAAAGTACCCTCGTAATTTGCTTTAACAATATCCTCAAGAAATGGAGACAAGTCATCACTGAATTGCTGTGAAGCATCAAAGGAAAACTCGCAGGGTAAATTAGTAACTGCCATTACAGCAATGCCATCACCTTCAAACCCGTCTTTATTTTTTTTTGTTAACGGATTGTAAATATATACCGGGTTATCAATCCAGGTTTCTTTCGAAAATTCTATTGAACCATTTGGATCACAGGTAATATCGCCGATAACTTTTAACACCTTACTATCAGCATAGATTTTTTTCATTAGCTCTTTAGTTACTGTCCTGGGAAACTTAGGCGACCAGATTATACAGTTCATCAAAACCGTGATGTAAGGCAAAACTTTATCAAGATTTGATTCGAAGTAATCGGGATTATCAAAATATACCTGCTGTTTATCTCTAACACTAAGCTTGTCAAAATCAGCTTTCGAAAAGTCACCTTTTTCTTTCAACCTGTAAATCTCTTCTATATCAATATGAAGTGCATATAGTTTTTTCCTGGAACCGGTTTCATAAACTTCAATTAATTGATCGATGCCGATATCTTCATGTGGTAAAATATTAAAAAGCTTGCGGGTACCTTGCGCTGTATTTCCTTTACCTAAAAAGCAAACAATTACAGGAGGCAAATTTTCAGGTGTTCCATTCGTTTCAATCTCTTTTGCAGTTTGTGCAAAACTATTTTTGGCTTTATCCAGGTGTTTTTCTTCAATTGCCTGTTGAAGATCTTCGAATGGATTTTTAAGATCATTCAGTGTTAACCTTTTTCCCAAAGTCCACAAAGCATCAACCATCCCTGCATATCCCGCAATATATGTGAATGCAGTAATCAATCTTGTATTGTTATCATTACTGATGAGCTCATAATCTATAACTGTTGATTTATTCTCTATTAATGCTTTCAGCATCTCGCGGTTTTTTATTTGCCCTTTATGTGAATGTGAAAAAAAGAGGTAAGGTTTATTTTTTAAAATTCTGTCGATGTCAATCTCTTTTAGTCCAAAAATAATATTTGCTTCAGCCAGGCTTTCATTAATTTCGGCACCAACTTGTTTATATGATTCATCGGCAAATACACGTTTAACTTCTCCTGTTTCGGGATGAACAGAAGACTGTACAATTAAGTTA
>CAZPSY010000222.1:0-3138 GCA_964589295.1 uncultured Ignavibacteriaceae bacterium | reverse complement strand
GAGCCAATATTAGAAGTCATAATAATAATTGCATTCTTAAAGTTAACGGTTCTTCCCTGGTTATCAGTTAATCTCCCGTCATCAAGAACTTGCAGTAAAACATTAAAAACATCGTGATGCGCTTTTTCAATTTCATCCAGCAAAACAACGGAGTAAGGTCTTCTTCTAACAGCTTCTGTTAACTGCCCGCCTTCTTCGTAACCAACATAACCGGGAGGTGCTCCAATTAGCCGTGAAACAGAAAACTTTTCCATATACTCGCTCATATCAATTCTTATCATTGCATGCTCATCATCAAAAAGATATTCAGCAAGAGCACGGGCAAGCTCAGTTTTTCCCACGCCGGTTGTACCTAAAAATATAAAGGAACCAATCGGGCGGTTTGCATCCTGCAGACCTGTGCGCGATCTTCTTATTGCATTTGAAACTGCTGTAACTGCTTCATCCTGCCCCACAACTCTTTGGTGCAGCTCTTCTTCTAATTTTAGAAGCTTACTTCTTTCGCCTTCAAGCATTTTGCTAAGAGGAATGCCTGTCCATTTGGAAACAACTTCGGCAACGTCTTCAGCATCAACTTCTTCTTTAAGCATTTTTTTATCTTTTTGAATATTAGAAAGCTGTTCCCTTTCACTTTTAAGTTTCTTTTCAATCTCAGTTATTTTACCATATCGCAACTCAGCAACCTTACCAAGGTCTCCTTCGCGCTCATATTTTTCTGCAAGTGTTTTTGCATTCTCGATCTCGCTTTTCATAGATCGGATAGATTGGATTTTTTCTTTTTCAAGATCCCAGTGCATTTTAAATTGATTTCGTTCCTCTTCCAGTCCGCTCAATTCTTTTTCCAGGTCATTCAATCTTTTTTGTGAGGCTTCATCTTTTTCGCGCTTAAGTGCTTCGCGCTCAATCTCTAACTGCTTAACTTTTCTTCCCAGCGCATCCAGTTCTTCCGGCATCGAATCAATTTCTATTCTTAACTTGGAAGCAGCTTCATCAATAAGATCTATTGCTTTATCGGGCAAAAAACGATCGGTTATATAACGCTCTGAAAGCTGCGTGGCTGCTACAATAGCACCATCTGTAATGCGCACACCGTGATGAACTTCATATCTTTCTTTTAATCCTCTTAAAATTGAAATTGTATCTTCTTCATTAGGTTCGCTTACAAGCACCGGCTGGAATCGTCTTTCTAATGCTGCATCTTTTTCGATGTACTTTTTATATTCATTTAAAGTTGTAGCACCTATGGCATGCAGTTCGCCCCTTGCCAGGGCGGGCTTCAGGATGTTTGCGGCATCCATTGCGCCCTGTGTTGCACCAGCACCAACCAATAAGTGAAGCTCATCTATAAAAAGAATAATCTCTCCTTGCGAACTTTCAACTTCCTTTATAACCGCTTTCATTCGCTCTTCAAATTGCCCACGGAATTGTGTGCCTGCGACAAGTGCGCCCATATCGAGTGCGACGATTCTTTTTGTTTTCAAATTTTCAGGTATATCACCTGCAATAATTCGATGCGCAATTCCCTCGGCTATTGCGGTTTTACCCACACCGGGTTCACCAATTAGTACAGGATTGTTTTTAGTTCTTCTTGATAAAACCTGCAGCACTCTTCTAATCTCTTCATCCCTTCCAATAACGGGATCAAGCTTACCAGCTTTTGCAAGTTCGTTTAAATCTTTACCAAACTTCTTCAATGATTGATAAGTGTCTTCAGCATTTTGCGATGTAACTCGTTGAGCTCCCCGTACATCCTTTAACGCAGCCAGGATATTATTTTTTGAAACACCATTATCTCTTAGTAATTGTCCGGCTTTACCCTTCTCTTCCGATAGCGTAATTAGCAAATGCTCGGTTGAAACGTAATCATCCTTTAAATTGTTAGCTTCCTGCACAGCAGTATCAAAAAGTTTTGCAAGAGTATTAGACATTTGCTGGTTGCCAATGCCTGCCCCGGTTACTTTTGGCAACGCTTCAAGCAACCCGTTTACTTTTACTTTTATTGCATCTATATTACCACCGGTTTTATGCAGGATTGAATCGGCTATGCTACCATTTTCCTGCACAAGTGCAGCAAGTAAATGTTCGGGTTCTAAAACCTGGTTGTTATAATTTTGTGCGATCTCAATTCCGCTTTGCACCGCTTCTTGCGCTTTTACTGTTAATTTATTCAGATTAAAATTCATTGTATCATTCCCTTTCTAAAAAAACGTTACCTAATCTTTTTCTTCTTATTGAGTATATTATACAATCGCTGTACCGAAACAAAATGTTCCCATAACATATTGTAATATAAAGATTTACAGGATTTTTGGATAATATCTTGATGTGTGCCATATTGTCTTGTAAATTAACAAATATGACGAATGTATGACAATAAGATTATTTTATTGTGTCATATTTGCGCACCAAATATTTCGACTCAGCAAAATAATATCTTCTAAATCATACTTATTTGGTCCATTATTGTTAATCTTATGAAAAATGGTTAATTTTGCGCCCTTAAAATTATATTTTTTATGTCAAATCATTTCACAGAAGATACTATTGTAGCAATTGCAACCCCTCCTGGCGTTGGCGCTATTTCCGTAATAAGGATTAGCGGAGCCGATGCAATTAGCGCTGCTGATTCAATATTCACTGGAAAGAGCAAACTTTCTGATTCCAGGAGCCATACTATACATTATGGAAATATTGTTTATGATAACGAAGTAATTGATGATGTACTGGTTTCTGTTTTTCATAATCCTAATTCCTACACTGGAGAAGATGCTGTTGAAATTAACACACATGGCAGCCCGCTGATAATAAAGAGAATTGTGGAACTGCTGATTTCAGGGGGCTCAAGAGCAGCTGAGCCAGGTGAGTTTACTAAAAGAGCTTTCCTGAATAACCGGATAGATTTAGCACAAGCAGAAGCAGTAGCTGATATTATTAGTGCAAGAACAGATGCCTCGCTAAGAGGTGCTAGAAGCCAGTTAGATGGAATGCTTTCTGCGAAGGTAAGTGAATTAAGAGAAAAGCTTATCAAAATCTCATCATATATCGAACTGGAACTGGATTTTACTGAAGAAGATATTGAACTGATAAAGAAAGATGAGCTTATAAAGAATATTGATGAAATTATTCTGGAAATTAAGA
>CAZPSY010000221.1:0-3147 GCA_964589295.1 uncultured Ignavibacteriaceae bacterium | reverse complement strand
GAAGATTCTAAATTTGATCCTGTTCGTTACGTGCTTGGGATGGCTCAACTAGGCGCTGTGGGTTATCTTGCTTACAGGCACATTAAAAAATATGGGTTTCGTTGATTTCTCTATAAAATTCTCACTTTATATAATATATATATTTTTGGAAAGAATTTGTAAATAAATAATACTATTTTACCATAACAACTAAAGAATTTTTTATATAAAGTAATTTTATGCTAAGATACAATACTGACATAAAAAGCTTAATATACATAGCTTTAACAACTTCGTTACTTGTTATACAATGGACTCTTACCGGCGTAGTTTGGTACATATACCCGATCTATCTTTTCTTGTCTGTTGCGGTTTCTGTAATGACTCATAATCATAATCATATCCCGATGTGGAAGTCGAAAATATTGAATACAATTACAGACTGGTGGCTGACTGCGTTTTATGGTTTCCCGATTTTTTCATGGATACCGACGCACAATAAAAACCATCACAAGCTCAATAACAAGGAAGGCGACTATACTATTACTTACAGGGCGAGTGAAAAAAATAACTTTCTTACCCTCCTCTCATACCCGAGCATTAGCGGTTTTTACCAGCAGAAACCAGTCGCAAATTACTTAAAAGACATGTATGCCAATAATAAAAAAACTTTTTACCTGTGTATAATGCAGTATGTTGTTTTGGTAATATGGATTGGTGCAGCGATTTTTATTGACTGGGAAAAAGCATTATGGTTTGTAATAATTCCCCAACAGGTTTCGCTTTTTAGTGTACTAATTTTTAATTACGTGCAGCACGTTCATGCTAACGAAGAATCTGAATGGAATCATTCAAGGAACTTTACGGGGCTCCTGAACTTCTTATTATTCAATAACGGATTACACACTGCCCATCACGAAAAAGCCGGGCTGCACTGGAGTCGTGTTCCTGCTGAACATAAGAAAATCGAGCATCATATCGATGACTCATTGAAAGAGAGAAGCTTCTGGTGGTATATCTTCCGCGTTTATGTACTAGGCCTATTCTCGCAAAAATTTAGCACGAACTCAATGAGACTACAGCGAATAGAAAGGGAAAAGCAGCTGGTAAATGCGTAAATCAGCTATCCCATTAAATCAGGGAGTGTAAAATAATTACATAGAAGCTTATTCCCAGAATTTAAACCGTAATTTTTCCGTACATACATTTAGCCTACAGCATTCCTCTGAACAGACAACCGTTCATCAGCGTAGTTATTCATTCCCGTAACATTCTGCTCTTTACGAAACTTCACTCCCCCTCCTTCGTCTCAATAAGTATAATAAACCAGAGAACAATAATGGAGAGCAGTTATGAATATTAATACAATTAAAAAAGCTTTTATAGTTTGCAAAAATCTTCCTTGCTTAGTTTTAATAATAATGGTTGGGTTAAGCTCACTTTCTTGTGCTACTTCAACAAAGGGAAACTTTAGAAGCGATTCACTCAACAAAGAAAATGACAAATATCTTTCCTTTTATGAAAAGGAAGATGGTAAGAACGTTCATTGGGAGGTAAATTTTGAAAATGAAGACATTGCCTCGGTTTATCGTGATGGAGAAAAGATACCTTCTAAAGATGTTGATGAACACCGTGCGATGATAAATAAAAAGCTGGATGAGATAAGATTCGGTTTGAAAAAGCAAAGTTTTAATATGGATCACTTTGCATTCGATATGGATGAATTCCATGCTGATATGGAAAAGTTTAACGAACAAATGCGCGACCGATTTGAATGCCTTGATGATTTTAAAATTGAAGAGGGTGAATTCAATGAATTTTTGGGAGAGTTACAGGAAAGGTTGGAAAAACTGAAGGGTCGTAAGTTCGATCTTAAGTTTGATTCGAAAAAGTTTAAAGAGCAGATGGAAAATATAAACGAAGAATTTAAAGATCATCAATTAAATTTTGAGTTCGATTTTGACATGGATGAATTAGAAAAAACCATTGAAGCACATCAGTTTAACCTGGATGATATTGATATAGACCTGGGAGAACTTGACATACAGATGGAAAAACTTAACCAGGAGCTTGAAGGGCTTGAAATAAATATGGAAGACCTGGATGAAGAATTGGAAAAACTTGACGGCTTTATTGATGAATTAAAAAAGGAACTGGTTGTAGACGGTTATATCAAAAGTGAAAATGAAGATGTTGAGATAAAAATATCCGCAAAAGCGATGTTTGTTGACGGCAAAAAATTATCCGGCGAACTGTTAGATAAGTACAAAAATATTTATAAGAAGCATATGGGAAAAGATTTAAGTGAAAGTTCAAATATTCATATTCATTAAGCGAGTGAATAAATAACTATTTCCAAAAACGTTTATCTTATTAAATAATTCAACATCGGGGATAATTACTTCCCGGCTTAGCTTGAAACTGCAAAATAATTATTCTAACTTTAGGTGTCTCGAAAAAAATCAGGTAAAAGCATTCCTAACATTTACTGCCTTATCTAATTTTTATCCAATTGTAGAGAGAGCAAGAAAATAATTTCAATTTAATAAAGCAAGGAGTTAGAGATGAATATTTACGTGGGAAATATAGCACAGGATGTAAGCGAAGAAGAACTTACTAATTTGTTTACAGAATACGGAAAGGTAAGCAGTGCAAAAATATTACGCGATATGTTCACGCAGGAATCACGTGGTTTTGGTTTTGTTGAAATGCCCGGTCAGGCAGACGGACTGAAAGCAATTGAGACCCTGAACACGTATGAGCTAAAAGGGAAAAAACTCGTTGTTAACGAAGCACGTGAAAGAAGAGATAGAAAAGGCGGCGGTGCAGGAGGGCGTGGCGGCGGAAAACGATATTAATACCTTTGCTATTTCGTTTTAAGATGCCGCACTTGTTGCGGCATTTTTTTTGTATATAGAACAGACTATTAAACACGAATTTAAGTGTAAGCCCCTCTAAATTAATCCAATATCTATTGTAAATTATTACGCCTTATAACCTTCCGGGAATATAATGTGACCAAAATCATATGATAATGTTTGTTATAACACACAAATGTTTTTATATTATGTTATTAAAGACAATATTAATTATATAAAGGAGATCATATATGGCTGATAAAAAAGTGATTGCAGTTCTTGGTGCAACAGGCGCACAAGGCGGCGGATT
>CAZPSY010000220.1:0-3154 GCA_964589295.1 uncultured Ignavibacteriaceae bacterium | reverse complement strand
CTTCTCCGAATCCTGCAGAAATAAACCACTTTATAATTTTGATGAATTAATTACAGTCAGCTTTTATATTTGAGTTCTCCGATGGCAAAAACTGGTAAGGAAAAAAATTTTAAGATTTACTTACGTATCCTTTCCTATCTCAAACCTTATATAAAGGAGATGGTACTGGTTTTTCTCCTTAGCCTAGCCTTTATTGTTTCCAGCACACTCTCTATGTGGTTGATTGCACCGGTTGTTACAACATTTTTCAGTGAAGAACCGGTTCAGCAAGTGGAGAATGTTGAGGAATCATCCTCAGAAGAGTTAACACCAGAGGGAACACTTAATCTTAACGAGTGGTTGAAAAATAAAGTAGATGAATTTATTCCGAGAGGCGACCGCTTTGCTACACTAAAATGGCTCTGCATTTTTATCTTTGCATCATTCCTGCTTAAAAATCTTTTTAAGTTCCTGGAAAATTATTGGATAACTTATGTCGAGCAGCGCGTTGTTAAAGATCTGCGCGAAGAGGTTTACGATAGTATCATCCGGCAAGACCTGGGATTTTTCCATAAGCATAAAACGGGTGGATTAATATCAAACCTTACAAATGATATTAACCAGCTAAACGTTGCTCTTAACCGCAGCGTTACCAAGGCAATCCGCGATCCGCTGATGATAGTAATCTACCTGGTCATCCTATACAACATCAGCTGGCAAATTACCCTTATTGCTATAACGGTTTTACCAATAACCGGTTTTGTTATTCGTAAAATTGGAATGAGTTTGAAACGACGCAGTACCAGGGTGCAGTAACGTATTGCAGATATTACCACACTCCTCCAGGAAACGATCTCAGGAATTAAAGTGGTTAAAGCTTTTGCAATGGAAAAATATGAAAGCAATAAATTTCATAAAAAAACCGGGGAACATTTTCATTCTATTGTAAAGCAGGTTAGGATGTGGCGGCTTGCAAGCCCTCTATCGGAAACAATTGGAGCAAGCATTATCTCGGTTGTAATATGGTATGGGGGTAACCTGGTTCTGCAGGGCGGTACACTTAGTTCAGAAGATTTTATACGTTTCCTTGTTATCCTTTTTGCATTGATGGAGCCGGTTAAAAGTATCGGGGAACTAAATTCTGATATTCAGATTTCTATCGCTTCTGGCAAACGTACGTTTGATATTTTAGATACGCCAAGAACTGTTATTGAAAAACCAAACGCTCTAAAGAAAACAGATTTTACAAGCGGGATAGTTTACGAAAACGTTTCTTTTAGTTACGAACAGGATGGGAAATTAGTTTTAAATGGAATTAACCTGAATGTAAATAAAAATCAGAAAATTGCTTTTGTTGGAAGCAGCGGTGCGGGTAAAACAACGCTTGTAAATTTGCTTCCGCGTTTCTATGATGCCTCCCGGGGAGCAGTAAAGATAGATGGCGTGGATGTAAAAGATATAACACTTTCAGACCTTCGCGGTCTAATTGGCATCGTTACACAGGAAGTGATTCTTTTTAATGATACTGTTGCAAATAATATTGCATACGGTATGTCTGGTTACGCACTCGATAAGATTGAAAAAGTCGCACATCTTGCAAACGCCCATGAGTTTATAAAAGATATGCCGAAAAAGTATGACACGATTATCGGCGAACGTGGTATGATGCTATCAGGTGGGCAGCGGCAGCGTATCTCTATTGCAAGAGCTATATTAAAAAATCCGCCGATACTTATTTTTGATGAAGCAACTTCTTCCCTCGATTCCGAATCTGAATTTCTTATCCAGCAGGCAATAGAAAACCTTATGAAAGAACGTACTGTTTTTATGATAGCCCACCGGCTTTCTTCCATTGTTAATTCCGATAGGATTATTGTTCTTGAAGATGGAAAGATAGTTGATGAAGGAACAAACGAGGAGCTCCAGCAGCGCTCCGGGCGGTACCGCCAGCTTTACGAATTACAATTTAATACCTGATCAGGAAGATGAGCAGCGGTAAAAAGATTGAAACAGGTTTTAAGAATTTTACTTCAGCAATCCTAAATTTTTTTCTTAAGCAGCCGCAGATTAATCCAACTCCACCTTACTCGCGCATATTGTTCCTTCGTTATGGGCATCTGGGTGATATGATTCTTTCACTCCCAATCTTTCGCGCAGTTCGTGCTAAATATCCAGATATACAAATTGATGTAATCTGTGATTTAAAAAATGCTAATCCCCTTGAAGAAAATCCTATTGTTGATAATGTTTACTTCTACGAGAAAAAGTTCTTCAAGATCATCAAGTTAATTTTTAAACTTCGCAGAAAAAAGTATGGCTACATCTGTAACCTTGTTGCCTATCCTTCTTTTACATTTGGAATTCTTGCACGACTTATCGGACCGAAAGCTGTGCGTGCAGCAGGTGACCAGGAGCAATTTAATTATTTGTATAACCGACTGATTGAACTGCCGCCCAAGATGGAAACACACATGCTTAAGCGGCTCTTTCTTTTATCTTCAGATATTACAGGCGAAGAAATATCGCACATTGAAACTCCGTGGATAACAATAGATAAAGTTGTTGAGGAGAAAGCGAACATACTATTTAAAAAAATATCTTCGCAATTAAATTCTAAAAACCCGCGATTAGTGCTGGTAAATTTATCTGCCGGTATGGTACGCCACGAGTGGCAGCAGGAAAAGTATATTGAATTTTTACAAACAGCGGTAAGCAAATATAAAACAAAAATTGATTGCTGGGCTATTATTACAGATCCTAAAAAACCCGGGAATGCGGCGCAACTTGTTGAGAAGTTAAATCATATTTCTGTAGTACAAGTTCCTGTGCAGGATGATTTCAGAGTTATGATGGCTTTGATGCGGAAATGCTATTTAATAATTACACCTGATACCTCATTTTCGCATGCCGCTTCTGCAATGGGCACACCTGTTTTAAATTTGATGACTGGAGAGAATATAATTACGTGGGCACCTTATGGTATAAAGTATAAAATTGTTTCATCAGATGATCCGCTTACTTTTATAGAATTACAAGTTGAAAGTGTCCTGCAAGGATTTGATGAATTGTTGGAAATGATCCTCTAACGGTAATGCTTGAGTGGATGAAAGTTAATGAAGAAGAATTTTAATGATTTAATGATTTTACTTGTTATGCTTTTTAAGATACCCAACAG
>CAZPSY010000219.1:0-3173 GCA_964589295.1 uncultured Ignavibacteriaceae bacterium | reverse complement strand
TTATTTGGTCAACCCAATTTGGATGCTGAACGAACAATTTCGTACGAGGTTGGAATTTCTCAGCTATTTAGTGAAAACGTCGTTATGAATCTGAATGCATACTATAAAGATATTACCGGTCTGATTGGTACTCGTTATTACTTTCCGTTTGTAGACGGAAGGTATACTGGTTACACTCTTTATGTGAATGAAGATTATGCAAATGTAAAAGGTTTTGAAATAACTCTTGATATAAGACGTACTCAGCAATTTTCCGGGGGTTTATCATACACATTTTCAATTGCAAAAGGAAGTGCATCATCAGAAACTGAACAGTACCCGGGGACACAGGAATCAACTAGGTTGTATTTTCTTGATTTTGACAGATCACATGTATTCAATGCTTCAGGAACATTTGTGATACTTGATGCAGAAGGACCGGAACTATTTAATGTGTATCCTTTTGAAAATGTAGATATCAGTCTTGTGATTAGAGCTAGCTCAGGCGCACCTTATACACCCGGCGGAAGGGATGTAGGGTTTGTTGATAGAAATTCTCTCAGGCAACCAGGCCTTTACAATATCGATCTAATGATGGGAAAAGAATTCACAATTCTCAGTGATATTAAAATAAGATTATTCGCAGAAATTTTAAACCTGACCGATCACCGTAATATACTATATGTTTATAGAGATACAGGAGACCCTGATTTTACTTTTGAAGGAGATGATTCAGTTGAATATATGCGCGATCCGTCAAATTATGGTCCACCAAGATCAATAAGACTGGGTGCCTCCATAAGATTTTAATTTTATTTAGATGAACACTTAGAATTTTTATTAAATATTCGGAAATAGAAATGAACAGATTATTAATAATTTTTATAGCTGCTTTATTTGGGTTTTCCTTCACACTTGCACAAGAGGGATTTAAGGAAAAAGATAAAGATGAAGAGTATTTCGATCTTGAAAAAATCTTCGGAATTCGGGACAGAGCAGGTGGTACGCACGATGCTAGTAACATTGGTTTGTTCTTTGAGAATAGAGGCAAACTCTATCCACGAAGAATAACTCAAGGTCCATCAGGTGAATTCCCAATTAATAGCGGGAAGCATTATATCTACAGAATAAATCCCATAGTAGGCATTCCTGGCAATGTCATACAGGGAAGGTACACAACTAATGAAGAATGGGAAGCAGCTTCAGGTTATCAAAACCCGGATCTTGCACAAATATCATTCAGCGATAACCCGGATTCATGGCATCCTGTAAATGGATGGCCGGTAAAAGATGCTAACGGTGATCCTTTATTCTTATCAGATCAGGATAGTTATTGCGCTTATAACGACTCGAACAATACAGTAAAGATTCTTAATATTCAGATTGACCAGGTTGGTTATAGTTATGGTGTCAATTTTGCCAAGGATATGATTTTCTACAAGTACATCCTTACAAACAATGGTACCGTTGACTATAACGATCTTTACTTCTCTTTATACATTGACTTTGATGTAGGCAATATTAGCGGCGGCGTACCTGAGTATACTGATGATAAATTTGGCTTTATAAAAGAAGATAATTTTATGTATGCCTATGATTCAGACGGGTATTCATCAGAATGGCCGGGTGGAAATGTTGGAATGATGGGGGTAGCACTTCTGAAAACTCCCGAAATAAATGGTACCGAGTTGGGTATTACTGATATGCACTATAATAATATTGACCACGATCGCGACATCGACACGGTTCAATACGGTATAATGTCCAGCAGCGAAGCATTATTTAATTCAATCCTGGGACCAGATTATTTTCACCTGGGCTCTGGTAATGATATTCACTATGATGATACTTCCACCGTTCCTTCTGGAGGTTTGGATTTTGCGTGCAATATTTCATCAGGTCCATATACCCTTAATCACGGCGATTCTTTGTTTTTTTACACTGCTATAATTGCTGGTGAAACAATGGATGAACTTCTGGAGAACCTCGGGCAGGCACAAAAAATATTGGACTTCAATTTTGAAATTAGTAAACCACCTGTTACACCAACACTATACGGTTTTGCCCGCGATAAAAGTGTTTCGCTTTATTGGGATGATGTAGCAGAATATTCAAAAGATAATTTTTCCGGGGAGTATGATTTCGAAGGTTATAGAGTGTATAGGAGCCTCACTCATGGTATAACGTGGGAACTACTCGCTGATTTTGATAAAATAAATGACCTCGGATTAGATAGAGGTCTGCAATATAGCTTTATTGATGACAAAGTAATTAATGGCATAGAATATTGGTATTCATTAGCAGCGTACGACCGTGGTGATGAAAGTCTGGAGAGTCTTGAAAGCCCTAAAGGAAGTAATTCGGGGGCAAAAAACTTGGTAGTGATTGTTCCGGTTTCATCTGCAATCGGACGAGATGCCGTATCTTCAGGCGATGTTGTTAAGATAGGAAATGGTAATTCCAACTATCAACTCTTGGTAGAACCTAATGATGATGAATCCTTAAGCGGTAATATTTATGAAGTAGGGTTTTCATATAATTCACAAACAGATAAGGGCAAACTCCGAACTCAGATAATTGCAGAGGTCGTCGATTCGACAGAAACTCAGCCGAATAGGTATGGTTTTGCTTTCAAATCTCCAAATGCATTCGATATTATAGATCTGACTACCGGCGATGTACTTAAAGAAGATAATACATACATACCAAGGGTTTATCCCGGTATAGTCTATTCATCAAATGGAAGTTTAATTCCGGGAATTCAGGTCAGAATTTATGAACCCAATCCTTCTGCTCCTGCTGATTCGTTGCCAAAAGCAGGAGATTTTCTCTCGATTAATTATTCTGTTAGTGTAGTAAAAAACAATACCGATACCGTAATTTATAACAGACCTTTACTTTTGGAAAGATCGCAGGCGACAAATGACGGAATAATTTTTAACCTTAGTCCACCGGATATTATTCAGAATGTTTCAAGAATTGGCGGTTTAGATGATTTCGAATTAACATTTACGGTATCTGATGAAGCAGAAATACAGAATGCACTTTATATTATTTCTGTAGAATCAAGTGGATTTGATGCGGGAGGAAACGGAATAATTTCCATATCGGTAAAAATAGATACCTTGATAGCACAATTTGATTCGCTTGCAAACCAGGATCAATTTCAATTTAATGGGATAAATGGAATTTTA
>CAZPSY010000218.1:0-3180 GCA_964589295.1 uncultured Ignavibacteriaceae bacterium | reverse complement strand
CGGTTTTTTGGGCCATCTATCTCTAACTATCTCTAACTATCTCTAACTATCTCTAACTATCTCTAACTTTTTATTGGCGGGTGCGTGTCCTTTTCTTTTCCTGAATGCCTCGTCCTCATAACCACCATTTAGCCAATACCCCCTGAGATCATAGGACTCATCATCCCTCCAAGGTTTTTCAATTAAAAGATATATGTAACGCCGGATATGGTCAGCCCACAGTCCTTTTTTATTTTCTTCTGATAAGAAGTCTTTGCAGATAAACTTTGACAAGCTTTGCAATAATAATTCAACTCATCTTTTGTTTTTGCATTTTTCCCAAAATATTCCAAAGTGGCCGGATACTCCTGAAGGCAATGTCTATTTGAACACCGTTTCATTTTTCCCATAATTTTCTCCTGGTTTAAAAATTCTTGATAGCGTAAATATCCTATCTCGCAGCCATCACATTTTTCAATCTTCATATATGCGGCAGACGGCGTATTATTTAAGATTTCAACTGTCCCTTTCCCGGTGGCCGGCTTTCTTTTTTTCATCATTGGTTTTATTTCAATTAACTTTATCTGTCTCGCTATACAGGTATCTGGCGTTAAAAAGTCTATTTTATATGGCTGGCATTTGATCATAATTATAACCTTTATGTCTCTATAAAATTAATTTCAGGAAATTTTTTAAGCAGAAGCCTTCTCCTAATGCTATATGCCTCTGTTATCGTCGCGTTGCCGCCCTTCACATCTTCAACAATGAGTTCTCCATCTTTTTCATATCTGAAATCAAGTTTAAATGTTATGGCAGCTTTTTTCTTGCCATTATATTTAAATCCTTCCTGGAGGATATATTTAGGCTGTGTCTCAAGGTTAGATATTAGCCCGCAATGTTCCTGGAATTTTAATTCAACATACCTGGCAGCTTCTTTTTTAGAATCAAAGACCTTCCCGTCTGAAGTGGTTTTCTCTGCGCTATATTTATTCTTCTTTGGCTTCTTAACCTGGGCCAGGTTCTTCCCTGCATTCAAAACGTCAAGCTGTGATTGATCGATATTGACCATTATTATCCTTCAAAATTATAGTTCAATAACCTGCCTTTTAAGTAAATTTCAAAAAAAAATAAATTGTTTTTATGTAAAAGGCTTAGCCTTTTTCACAAAGGCTTAGCTTTTGTCTAATAATCTTTGTTTTGGGTAATGTTAAAGTTAACCTTCAGGCATTTTGCTTGCACACTCTTTGCAAACCCAACCGATTTCTTTCTTTCCACATAATGTGCATGATATAATTTTAGTCTGTCCGTGTTCAATTTTTTTATTGAGAGGCCGGTTGATAATATCAAGGGCCGTTTTTAAGCCAAAAATAACGCCCTGGGTAAAAGGTCTTTCTTTGATACCGCCTGAAAGCCCCGCGTCTTTCTTAACGGCCTTCCATTTCTCTAATAATTTTTCAATCTCTTTAATATTTTCCATAAGTCCGCTCAATGTTAAAGTTCAGCGTTCGAGTGCAACGAGACACGTTGCAACTTTTTATTATTTTTCGCTTTTATTAAACCAAGTCTTTCTGATGGTAGCACCACCACAACCGCATATATTGTGCGAACCTGTGCCACCATTGCAACACTCGTAATCGTCTAAACCGTTGGGATAAATTTCAGTTTTCCAGTATTGGTATCCACCTGTGACACCGTCCCATATACAACAAAGTAAAATGTAAAGCTTCTTTAAATAATCCATAGTTACTCCTTCTTTGGTGTGTTTTTAATTCTTGAGCCTTAGGAGCAATATCCGCAATATCCGCAATATTATGATTCATGGGGTCTTTTCTTTGAATATTGCTCTTATTGCTCTTATTGCTCTTAGGGTTTGAATTTAATTCCACGTAGAAAAATAATAATTTAGTTAACCGGCTTGTCCGTGTTCAACGGCTTATTATTTTTCTGTTTATAAAATTCACAAGCCTGGTTTTTGCATTTAATCTTTAATTTTTTATTAAAGGTTCTATTGCTTGATAGGACACCGCAATATTGTATAATACTATTACCGCATTCCCAACGTTCACGGTTGGCACATAATCGGCATGTTTCAGTCCTGGCGTTTTCCGGTACTGGATTAAATTCGCCAAACAAACTTTCCATCGAAGCCTCCTGTAAAAATAATATTTAGGTATGCGGCCAGCGTAGCGCAGACCGTATCACCGGGTTATTTAATCAACAGTTTCAAATTCTCAGCGGGGATGGTATTTTTCGGATCATGCTCAAGTAATTTAAAATCTTCCACACTGTCGAGATCAACAAAAGCCTGGACAAAGTTCTTTGGAAACCATGCAAAGTCTTTAGGGTCCATAGTGCCAAGAATTTCAAATGACCATCGGTTTGTCATAAGATAATTTGTTGTTGGATGTTTAAAAATATGATCACACTGGCTGCCGTGGGCTTTTAAATACTGCAATACAATATCACATTGTAGACCAGCCAGCGTTTTGGTATCAATAGACTTTGTTCCAATATTAATGGCATCTATAAACTCTTTTGTTGTTGGAACTGCCGGAAAGGTTGTTTTACGGTTCTTTAATATCCAGGTTCCGGCCTGGGTTATTTGATCGATAGAATATTCAAGCATGGACCTGAATCTCATTTTCATTCCATCTTCTGAAATTTTACCGCCAAAATCATCAGCAACGCCCCACATCACTCCCGAAAACTTCTTTAAATTCTCAATATTATTTTTCAAAATCATCCTCCTGCATCATTGAATTTATAAACTTTGCACATTCGAGTTTATTTTGATCTGATCTGTTTAGCGGTTGGTTATTATATTTTTGCTTAATATTATTAATTTTATTCTCATCCTTAAACCAAACAGATATCATTTTTTGTTTCCAATTTTTAACAGGATTATCTCTTGCATCAAACCAGTTTGCAGAATCATAATAATTAAATGCTTTTGTGGCTGCCTGATCAGAATAACCTTTTTCTTGAAAATAACTTTTAACCTCATCAAGAGAAGGTGCGGAAAAAGATTTCTTTTTTATCTTTTTCTTTTCTTCTTTCATTCTTTCATTCTTATCATTCTTGTTTATAGTGTGACCACCGAAATTCCTTCGTTGTTCCTTCGTTGATCCTTCGCCGTTGCCTTCGTAGTTTTTTGGGTCTTGATAAACATTATAATTTAAGACAGTTATGACGATTCCCCTT